>QQSG01000075.1 GCA_003602665.1 Candidatus Poseidoniales archaeon | reverse complement strand
AACACCAAGCATGGAAAGCATGCAAGTGTTCGTCTTGCAGAAGGATATGATGCTGAAGACGCTGCTATGCGTCTGGGAGCTCTTTGAGGTGAGGAAACATGGGTAAGAGAATTCGTGCACAACGTAAAGGATCATCACCACGGTATCGCGTGTCTAGTCACCGATTCCCTGGTAAAAGCAGAATGCCTCGTGAGAAGGACATTGTCGGAGAAGTTACAGAACTTGTCCACTCTCCTGTTCACACAGCACCTCTCGCACGTGTCAAGTTGCCTGACGGCGATACCACCTTCGTGGTCGCTACAGAAGGTCTTGCAGTAGGGAGCAACATCGCCATTGGCGACAATGTCTCCCTTCGTCCGGGTAACATCACTTCACTCGCACAAATCCCTGAAGGGACTGCTATCAACAACGTCGAACTTCGACCTGGAGATGGTGGCAAGGTCGCTCGAACAGCAGGAAACTCCTGTCTAGTTGAAGCGAAACTTGGCGACAAAGTCCGTATTCGAATGCCGTCTGGTTCCGTTAAGGAACTTCCAAGCAGCTGCCGAGCCACCATTGGTGTGCTCGCAGGTCATGGCCGTGATGAGATGCCACTACGAACTGCTGGTGCAGCGCACTACAAAGCAAAGGCTCGTGGTAAACTCTTCCCACACGTTAGTGGTGTAGCCATGAACCCAGTGGATCACCCGCATGGTGGTGGAAATCACCAAGCTGTCCACGGACCTAACTCAGTTGCTCGAAGTACCCCACCGGGTGCTAAGGTCGGATTGATTGCCCCACGCCGCACGGGACGAGGACGCGGCAAGAGAGTATGAGGTGTTGAATTATGGGACGTAAGAAGAAGAAGTCATTCATGACCCCTAAGGCCAGTCGACGTAAGGCGCGTAAGCGACTTTCAACGACAACGGCTCGTCAAAAGAAAGAATTCACGTACCGTGGATACGATGTTGAAACATTGACCAATATGCCAATGTTCCCTGAAGATGGTGCTGAGGAATACCTCATCCGCCTCCTTCCTTCACGTGTTCGCCGTTCAATTAGCCGTGGTCTCTCAGAACAGAATCTAAAGTTCAGAGATCGTGTCTCTCGAAGCAAATCAAACACAATTCGTACACATCGCCGTGACATGCCAATTCTACCAGAATTCGTCGGTAAGACACTCGCAGTTCACAACGGACAACATTTCGTTGAGATTGCCGTCAAGCCGGAGATGATTGGTCACTACTTAGGTGAATTTGCAATCACACGACGTGGAGTTGCCCACAGCGGGCCGGGTGTAGGTGCTACCCGTTCTTCAAAGCACGTACCATTGAAGTGAGGTGAAATAGATGAGCAGTAAGCGAAATATGGACCGTCGAACAAAGCGTCGACAACTCTCACAACGTGGATACACACAACTCTTGCAAGGAAGCCGTTTGGCTACAGCACGTGCAGTCAATGTTGACATGCACGTCAAGCATTGTTTCGAAGTCGCTCGTGCTATCAAAGGCATGACAGCAGGTCGAGCAATCAGTTTCCTAAACGAAGTTCTCCTCATCGATTCTGATCGAGCAGACATTCGTCGTAAGGCAAGTGCAGTTCCTTACCGACTTGGTAGCGGAAACAAGAAGAAGCGACGATCTGGACCTTCTATGGTCGGACACCGTAAAGGTGGTATTGGGCCAGGTCGATATCCTGTAAAGGCCAGCCGTGCATTCATCAAGCTCATTCAGAGCGCAATGGAAAATGCTCGTCACCAATACGATGATGTCGAGCCAGAAGACATGGAAATCACACACGTTGCAGCACACCGTGGACAAATCCGTCGTGGATGGATTCCTCGTGCTCGTGGACGAGCAACGCCAAGCAACCACTATCAAGTGAATCTTGAGATTTTCCTCGAAGACTTCACAGCAACCGACGATGAGTTGGAGGATGACTTCTGAGGTGAATATCATGGTAGGTAAAAAGAGTACAATTAAGGCAATCGTCAACCGAAACGTTGAGCGACACTTGGTCAAGGAATTCCTTATGAAGAACACAAAGCGTTCTGGATTTGGTGGATTGGATATCAAGCGTACCCCAAACGGTACAGAAGTAACAGTTCATGCAGAACGCCCTGGATTGGTCATTGGCCGAAAGGGTAAGATCATCAAGGAACTTGAAAGCCGTTTGAAGAGTGAGTTTGAACTCTTCGACCCTCAACTGAAGGTTGAAGAAATCAAATCTTCTGAATCTACTGCTAATGCACAAGTGATGGCAGAAAAGATTGCTTCGGCTTTAGAGCGTGGATGGTATTACCGCCGTGCTGGGAACAGCGCTGCTGAAAACATCATGACCGCTGGTGCACGTGGTGTTATCGTTACACTCGCTGGTAAACTAACCGGTTCTCGTAACCGAACACAGAAGTTCATCAAAGGGCACGTCAAGTACTGCGGTGAGACTGCACTTCTCCACATGGACAAGGGCTACTCTGTCGCAGTCAAGAAACTTGGAACAATTGGTGTAACTGTGGAGATTATGCGAGCAAACACTCGTCTACCTCACGAAATCACCATCTTCTCCAACGAAGAATTACTGATCCGAGAAGGTGACGAAGCAGCTCCTGAAGCAACTGCAGAGGTGACTGAATGAGCCACGTCCGTAACCGTGATATCGCAGCAATGAGTCAAGAGGCTCTTGGAGCAAGACTTCTTGAATTGCAAGAGGAACTTCTTCAACTCCAAGCTGAAAAAGCGCTAGGTGGTACACCTTCCAACATGGGTGCGTACAAGGCAACACGCCGAAGTATTGCACGCATCAAGTCCTATCTTCATGGGGCTAACAACTGAATGAACGAGGTGATGAACGACTATGGCGGCAATTTGCAGTGTGTGTGGGCTCCCTGATGAGCTATGCATCTGTCAAGAAATCGCTAAGGAGCAACAAAGAGCAATCTTGTCAACTGACCGAAGGAGATATGGAAAAATTGTCACCAAAGTGGAAGGTATTGAAGACGTAGCAATCGACATCAACGAACTAGCAAAATTACTCAAAAACAAATGTGCTGCCGGAGGAACTGTCAAGGGTCGAATCATAGAACTTCAAGGCGATCACAAAAAGAAGGCAGCAAATGTACTAAGAAATAACGGATTTAATGTGGAGGTGAGATAATGACAGATATGAACAAGACTTGGATGGGACAGACGCTTAATGTCGTTCGTTCCACAGATTCCACTCTCATCGGACGAAGTGGACTTGTCGTCGATGAATCACAACACACAATCACCATCCTCGAACACAACATTGAGCGTGTGTTCGGAAAATCAAGTATCCAATTTACACTCAACGACGGTACTACCGTCCTCAAAGGATCGTCCTTGCGGCAACGACCTGAAGATAGAATGCGCCGCAACTACAAGGAGGCATGAAGATGCGAGACATCGGAATTGACGTAAAAAGACCAACAGATGAATGGGACGGCGACGAGAACTGCCCGTTCTACGGAAGCTTGCGCTTGCGTGGACAGGTATTCGAAGGCGTAGTATCCGGAATCGGAATGCAGAAGACAATTACAATCGAGCGAAACAATGTTCGTTACATGAAGAAGTACGAACGTTTCGAAAAGCGAACCAGTGCTCTAAGCGCTCACTTGCCAAGTTGCATTGGCGATGTCGAGATTGGAGATTCCGTGCGTGTTATGGAATGCCGACCTCTTTCCAAGACAGTTTCCTTCTGTGTTGTTGAAATGACTGGGGGTGACGAGTGATGAGAGGAATCGCAGGCCGTCAAACTCGTGGATTGCCAACAATGGCTCGACTACACGTCGCTGATAACACCGGTGCTAAGATCGTTCAAATCGTGAACGTCATCAAGCTCGGTGGTACCATGCGTCGATACCCTGCTGGTGGCGTTGGCGATATGACCAAGGTTTCAGTCAAGAAGGGTACTCCTGACACTCGACGACAGATGTTCAACGCTGTTATCATCCGTCAACGCCGACCATTCCGTCGTGCTGATGGAACATGGGTTCAATTCGAAGACAATGCATGTGTCATTACAAACCTCAAGGGTGAAGTTCAAGGGTCCGATATCAAGGGACCTGTCTCCCGTGAGGCTGCAGAGCGTTGGCCACGTATCGCTGCAACAGCGAAACAAATTGTATGAGGTGAGAACATGGTAACATCAAGAAAACCAGGAAAGCAACGAAAGGCGCACTTTAACGCACCTATGCACACCAAGCGCAAGCGAGTAACTGCTCGTCTTCAACTCGACAAACCTGACGAAAGGTTTGCTGGCGTTCGCTCAGTAACCATTCGTACAGGCGACACCGTCCGCGTGATCCGTGGAGATTTCGCAAGCGGTGGAAAGCGTCACGGTGGAAAGCGTAAAGCAGAACCACTCACAGGTCCAGTAATTGGTATCGATGCCAAGAATGGACGTATCCTCATTGAGGGTGCAAAACAATCCAAATCAGACAACAGAGAAGAAGCCGTGCCGGTCCACGCTTCCAACGTCGTTATCGTGAAACTCGATGAGACGGACAAATTGCGAATGCAAAAATTGACCGAGGATAGGAGTTGAATACAATGGGTAGCAGCAGTCACTTGAAACGTTTAGCCATGCCTCGTAGCTGGCCACTTCCACGAAAGACCACCATTTGGGTTACACGCCCAAGCCCAGGTGCACACAGCCTAGAGCGCTGTATGCCATTGAATCTGATCGTAAGAGATGTTCTAGGCCGTGCTCAAACATCCCGTGAAGTTCGATTCATTGTTCACAATGAATTGGTCAAGGTTGATGGACGAATCTGCAAAGACACCCGCCGTGGTGTTGGTTTGATGGACGTTCTTTCTCTCGGAGACGAACACTTCCGTTGCATGCTCGATCTAAACGGACGTCTACGATATGCTCAGATTTCATCTGATGAAGCAGCGTGGAAAATCGCCCGTATAGAAGGAAAGTCCACAATCAAGGGAGGCAAGACTCAACTCAACCTCCACGATGGACGAAACCTCATCGTCGATGATTCGAATCTATACAATACTGGAGATTCACTGAAAATCGCTCTTCCTGAGCAGACGATCATTGAACACATCAAGTTCACAGAAGGTGTGCGATGTTACCTTGTTGGTGGTACGCACGTTGGTGAAGTTGCTTCAATGAAAGAACGCATCGTTAAGCGATCCACCATGCCAAATGAAGTTTCATTCGAAGATTTTGGTACAACTGAAGTCAATGTATTCGCTGTTGGAGATTCCAACTTGCCAATCACGGAGGTGAAGGCATGAGCGATACAGTCAATCCAATGAGCGTTCCTCGAATCACGAAGGTTTGTGTTAACATTGGTGTTGGTGAAGGTGGAGACCGCTTGGTCAATGCTGAAAACGTTCTCGAGATCGTTACCGGTGTTCGTCCACAACGAACACTTGGTCGAATCCAGAATCGTGACCTCAAGGTCCGTGAAGGGGCACCTATCGGTTGCCGCTCCACTATGCGAAACAAGGATTCAATCAACGAATTCCTCAAGAATGCTTTCTGGGTACGTGACAACACAATCCCAAGTTGGAACTTCGATGCACAAGGAAATCTTTCCTTCGGTGTCCGTGATTACACGGATTTCCCAGAACAAAAATACGATCCTGATATCGGAATTTACGGTATGGACATCAACGTCGTCTTGGAACGTCCAGGACACAGAGTAAGCCGCCGCCGAAAAGGAAAGGCCAAGGTTGGAAAGGGACACGGCGTAAGTCGAGAAGAATCGATGAAGTGGTTCTCTGAAACCTTTGGATTAAAAATCATGGAGGAATGAATATGGCACGAGATCATGGAGAATACATGGGACGAACAATTGGATGCCGACGTTGTGGTCGACGCCGTGGAATGATACGCCGACATGGGCTACGCCTTTGTCGCCAATGCTTCCGAGACGTAGGACCTGAAATAGGTTTCAAGAAGATGAACTGAGGTGAAATGAATGCAATTAGATCCATTAAATGATGCACTTGTAAAGATTTACAACGCTGAACAAGCAGGTAAATTCGATGTCGAATTAACGCCTGCTTCAAAGCTATTAGGAAACGTACTCAACATTATGCAAACTTCCGGCTATGTCGGTGAGTTTACCCGTGTTGAAAACGGACGTGGCGACGCTTTCGTAGTCGAACTGAGAGGTACCATCAACCGATGTGGTACTGTCAAGCCTCGACACAGTGTCCGCCGCCAAGAATTCGAAAAGTGGGAGACACGATATCTTCCTGCTCAGGACTTTGGTCTGCTCATACTGACAACCAATTCCGGCGTTATGAACCACTACGATGCGAAAGACGCCCGCATCGGCGGCAAGTTACTTGCCTACGTATACTGAGGTGAAGAAATATGGTAAAAATCGACAGAATCGAACACATCGTAACCATCCCTGAAGGCGTCACAGCCTCAATCAGTGAAGATGGCGTCGTAACTATTGCTGGGCCAAAGGGATCTCTTTCACGAGAGTTCGTCTCCACCCGCATTGATTTACTTCAAGACGGCAGTGGCCTCCTTGTACGAACCGACTTGCCTCGCCGTAAGGATAAGGCACTTGTAGGTACATGGAATGCTCACTTGAACAACATGGTGAAAGGTGTAACTGAAGGATTCACATATCATTTGAAAGCCTTCTATTCTCACTTCCCTATGACACTTGCAGTGCAAGGAGAAACATTCGTTGTAAACAATTACTTCGGAGAAAGAGTTCCTCGACGTTCCGATATTCTTCCAGGTGTTGATGTCAAAGTCAGCAACAAGGTTGAGATTACCGTTTCAGGTATCGACAAAGAGAAGGTTGGACAAACTGCAGCAAACATTGAACGCAGCACAACGGTCAAGAACCGTGATCGACGTGTTTTCCAAGACGGAATTTACCGTCTCAGTAAGGAGTGATTGGAATGACTGAAGAATACGAAAGCATGACAGTAGCACAACTCAAGGAATTGCTCAAGGAGCAAGGATTGCCAGTTTCTGGTAAGAAAGCAGAACTTATCGAGCGCTTGATGGAAACATCAGGTGCTGAAGAAGAAGTCGTCGAAGACACAGTTGAAGAAACAGCTGAAGAAGACGATTTCTTTGAAGAAGATGAAGACTGGGATGACGACGAAGATGAAGGTCACGTCGCCAAACAAAAGCCAGTTCTCGATGAAGCAACACAAGAAGCCCTCTCTTTGCGTGCTGCCCAGAAGAAGAAGACTCCATCGTTTAGACGAACTGAATGGTTCCGTTACAAGCGATTGTCTCGTTCTGGATGGAGAGCACCTCATGGTATGGACAGCAAGCAACGACGAAACTACAGATACCGTGGTTCACTCGTTCGAGTCGGCCATGGAAAGGTCGCTGAAGCTCGGGGGCTCCACCCATCTGGTTTCCGTGAAGTAATGGTTCACAACCTCAATGATTTGGAATCAATCGATCCTGAAACACAGGCTGCACGCATTGGCCGTACAGTCGGTGGTCGAAAGCGAGAGCACATCCATGCTCGAGCTGATGAATTAGGTATTCGTGTCCTTAACCGAAGGAGTGGTGTCTGATGCAACTAACAAACCAAAAGAGACTCGCAGCGAAGATCCTCAAATGTGGTGAAAACCGTGTTTGGATTAATCCAGATTACATCGATGAAATCGCATCCTCTGTTCAAGCAGATGACATCCGAGAATTCATCGAAGAAGGACTCATTCGCGCTAAGGCGATCAAAGGAACTTCTCGTGTTCGAGCACGTACACGTCTTGAGCAACGCCGCAAGGGTCGTCAGAAGGGCCAAGGAAAGAGAATGGGTACTGCAAATGCTCGTAATCCTCGCAAGAACCGTTGGATGAGAACAATCCGTTCACAACGAAAGGCTCTCAAGGATCTCCGAGAAGTCAGCGAAATCACAGATAGTGAGTACCGCCGATATTACCTCAAAGCAAAGGGTGGTTCATACCGTTCTATTGCCCACATGCGTTCTCAGATGACGCTTGAAGGTGTCCAACTAAAGGAAGGTGACAACTGATGCGAGGAAATCGACGACGAACAGTTCTACGACGACGAAAAGCAGGTCTAACCGACTACCGACGCAGACTTCGACTTCTACGAAGCGAAAAGCCTCGTGCAGTTGTACGTGTCTCAAACACCCGTACATCCTGCCAACTGGTAACATGGGCTGCTGAGGGTGATCTTGTTGTCCTCAATGTCACTGGAAGCGACTTGGTCAAGAAGTATTCATGGCCAGAAGACATGTCCAAGAAATCCGTTCCTGCATCCTACCTTGTAGGATTCGCACTCGGAAAAGCAGCAATCGCTGCAGGACATGAAGATGCAGTTCTAGACATTGGTCTGGCTGCAAGCACACCTGGAAGTCGTGTCTTCGCTGCCCTACGTGGTATGGTCGAAGCAGGACTCAACGTTCCTCACAGCGAAAAAGTCCTTCCTGATGATGACCGCACAAACGGCGCTCACATCAGTGACTCCATCGCTGGAGCAATGGACACAACCAAATCTTCCATAGAGGGGGCATACTGATGACTGATGAAGAAACAACACAANTGCAACAAGCACCAGGTCTAATCCTAGCTTACGCCCCGCAAGAGGCTGAAGAACCGGGCGGACGACGCCGACGACGTAACAACCAGTACGATCCAATTAGCAACTTGCGAAGTTGGACTCCACGTACTCGTCTTGGAAACATGGTCTTTGCAGGTGAAGTTATCACTTACGAACAAGCACTCGCGACTGGTCTTCCAGTTCGTGAGGTTGAAGTTGTTGACGCACTTCTTCCAGATTTGGAAGATGAGGTCATTAACGTAAACATGGTTCAACGAATGACAGACAGTGGTCGACGACCTCGATTCAATGTTATGGCAGTTGTTGGAAACCGAAATGGATATGTTGGACTTGCAATGGCTAAGGCTAAGGATGTCTCAAATGCAATTCAAAAGGCAATTGTTGCTGCTAAGTTGAACCTTATCAGTGTACAACGTGGAAACGGTTCATGGGAATCATCCGCAGGACCAGGTACCTCAGTACCAATCAAGGTCAATGGACGATCTGCATCGACTCGTGTAACACTCATGCCTGCTGCAAAAGGTAAGGGGCTTGTTATCGGTGAGACTGGAAAGAAAGTTCTCGAACTCGCTGGTGTAACTGACGTACTTTCACGTACGAAGGGACAAACCCGAACCACCATCAATTACGCTGCTGCAACCTTCAATGCACTCAAAGCATTAAACATAACACGTATTAGCGACGAACAGCGTGGACGTCTGTTCATCAATACAGGGAGGGTTTGAAATGAGCTGGATTGTTGTAAGAGCACGAAGTAACGTAGGTGTAGAGCGTACGATTCGTGAGACAATGTCTTATCTTAATCTCAGCAAGGTCAACCACGCTGTGATCATTCCAGAGAATGAGCAATACCGTGGTATGCTTCAGAAGGCCAAGGACTACGTTACATGGGGTAATGCAGATGCTGAAACAGTTGAAGCTATGCTCCAAGAACGTGGCCGAATGTCTGGCGATTCGCCACTGACAGACGATATCGTATCTGACGCTACTTCCTACAAATCGATTTCAGATTTCGCTAAGGCGATTGTCGATAATGAAGCGACTGTGAAAGATGTTCCTGGCTTGAAGCGTGTCTTCCGATTGCACCCACCTCGTGGTGCAAAAGGATGGGGCGGCATCAAGCGATCCTATGTCGTTGGAGGAGCCCTCGGTTCCCGTGGAGACGACATTAAAGGTCTCGTTGAGAGAATGATTTGAGGTGATATGATGGGTACAAAAGCAAACAAACATCGTGGAAGAAACCGATACCATGGACGTGGAAAGAAAGCAGGTCGTGGCGCTGGAAAGCGTGGTGGCCGTGGAAACGCCGGTATGAACAAGCACAGAGTCATGACTCGAATCAAGTACATGCCTGATCATTGGGGAATGCACGGATTCAACCGTCATCCTACACTCCGAACCGTTCACGTTACATGTAACGTTAGCCAATTGAAGGATATGGCAGATGGAAAGGATTCCATCGACTTATCCGCATTCGGTATCGACAAACTTCTCGGCTCAGGCCGAATCAGTACTGCATTGACAGTAACTGTTGAAAATGCAAGCGCTTCAGCAATCAAAAAGGTCGAAGCAGCTGGTGGTTCAGTGAACCTCGAGGCTGGCGGCGACTCAGACGAATGGGAAGAAGAGTGAACTTAGGAGGGATATAGATGAAGCACAAGCCAGTACCACTCGGTGTTGTACTCACAGGTGTACTTTATTTCGGTCTCCTTTTCTATTGGCAATGGGATGAACTCTCAGGGTCAGGCGCACCTCAAGAGGCAGCTATCTTTGGAATTGTTCTCGCAGTAGCGTACGTGGCGTATGTTATGGCCTGTTTCCAGATAGATCTCCCAGAATCGATGAAGAAACTACCAATTATTGGACGGTATTCTAAACTCTATGGATGGCTAATCTTTGTATTCATTGCAGCATTCTACTGCCGCCCAGATAAATGGGGTGGATACGATGAATCAGTTGGTTTCCTCCTGGTTGGTGTCCTCTTACTCGGATTTGGAGCAGCAGCTATTCTCACATGTTTCATGTGGGGTGGTGATCAAAGCAGTCGTCTTTACGCCCTCAGCCGTTTCGTTGATGTCTATCCTGCCATCACTAAGCCAGATCGTCACGTTCGTTTCGGAGAAAAGATGTGGACCACAACATTCGTTCTCATCATTTACTTCGCTATGACCAACGTCATGCTCTATGGGCTCAGTGGACAAGCATTGGATTTGTTCAGTGGATTCCGTTCAATCATGGCTGGTGCTTCAGGTACCATCATGCACTTAGGAATCGGTCCAATCGTTACTGGATCGATTATCATGCAACTTTTCGCAGGTGCAAAAATTATTCGTCTTGATCTCACAAACAGTGAGGACAAAGCAATGTACCAAGGTGTACAAAAGTTGCTGGTTTTGATTATGATTCCAATTGAATCAATTCCTCAAACCTATGGTTTCTTGGATCCTTCAGAATTCCTTATCGATGAATATGGAATGGGTTGGGCGAACTTTGTAATTGTAGCTCAACTCTTCGCAGGTTCTTATCTGGTATTCCTGCTCGACGAACTTGTCAGTAAGTGGGGTATTGGATCTGGTATGTCTCTGTTCATTGCAGCAGGTGTAGCACAATCGACCTTCGTCGGTACGCTCTCTCCACTCCCAACAGCATCTGGTATGGAATACTCCGTACAGAACCCTCCTGCAGGAACGCTGCCCATGATATTCTATATGTTCCGGACGGCGACGAATGGGGAAATGATTTCTTTGAATGGTTTCGAAATGATCCTGTTAGGTGACGCGACGCATCCGAATGCTGTCATTGCTCTGATATCGAGTATTATTGTGTTCATTGTGGTTGCGTATGCTGAATCCAGTAAGTTGGAATTGCCACTTACCCACGGGAAAGTCCGTGGCCACAGAGGTAAGTACCCTATTCGACTTGTCTATGCGTCAAACATTCCGGTCATTTTGATGGCTGCATTGCTTGCGAACGTCAACATGTTCTCTCTCCTCTTCTGGAGTCATCCCACGATGTCCCAGACACCGTTACTCGGCCGGCAGGGGTGGTTCTCCATGTCAGATTATATTGGAACGTATGAACCAGGTCAAACGGCCGCTTCAGGAGGTTTTGCATGGTATGCATCCATGCCTGCGGGAGTTAATGATTGGCTCCTACCGCTGTTAAATCAGCAAACGGATATGTTCGGGCATAGCTTGACACAAATCATGCTCCACGTGATATTCTATGTGGTACTAATGACAGTTGGTTCAATGGTCTTCGCGAAGTTCTGGATCGATACTACAAACATGGGTACGAAGGATGTTGCAAAGCAAATCGAGCGTACGGGTATGCAAATACCTGGTTTCCGTAAGAATCCTAAGGTTCTGGAAAAGATCCTTGAGAACTACATTCCTCCAGTGACATACTTCTCTGGTGCGTTTGTCGGGTTGCTAGCAGCAGGCGCTGACCTGCTGGGTACTGTCGGAAATGCGACAGGAACGGGATTGCTACTGGCTGTTGGAATTATTCTGAGAACCTATGAGCAGATTCAGAAGGAACAAGCAATGGAAATGCACCCAATGCTTCGTCAATTCTTCGGTGCCGAGTAGATTCCGTTCAATCGGTCGAAAGACCGTGAATTCGAACTTAACGTCGGTGTAAAGTAGATATGAATCAATAAGAACGTTAAGCCATGAGCAATGATGAATTATCTGATGATAATTCTCTCTCAATCGATGTAAGGAAATTACATTCCGATGTCAAAGCTGCTTACATTCAGTACCTTTTTGCTCAAAAAAACACCCCATTCGCACAATTCCTTTCTCAATTCATAGGCATTCCTTCACTAATTGCAGGTTTTATGTTGATGATTTTCACATCATCTCCAACAGATTGTGCTGGAGATACAGGTGGGGATGTGTTGTTAAGTATCGATTTCTCCTGCATCTTGCCTGTATCTGAAATATTATTCCTTTCATTTTTTGCCATAAGTGGATTCTGTTTATTACTTTGGATGATCTCAAATGTAACAAATGAATTTGAAAAAGACAAGTTATTACTCAATCTAGCTAAGATTTCTAACTTCCCGAGCAGTTCTGCTAAATTGATAGAAGGTAGAGAGGAACGAGTATTGAAGCATGTAAAATCTCTGCTCATCGAGGAAAAATGAGTTGAGCATATACAAGACGCAAGGGTA
>QQSG01000074.1:8421-11910 GCA_003602665.1 Candidatus Poseidoniales archaeon | reverse complement strand
TGACATTTTTACTCGCCACACCTGTCTATGTATTCTCTGGAAAGCAATTTCACAAAGGTGCTTGGAAAGCAATCCTCTCTGGCCGAGCCAATATGGATGTATTGGTTCACTTAGGCACGACAACAGCCATGATATGGTCTGTGTTGGTAACATTCAATCCATTTTTTACCTTCCTTCCAAGTATTTTTTCGACAACTGAGCACGTCTTTTTTGATGGGGCGGCATTGATTATCGCTTTCGTTTTAGTCGGAAACTTTCTCGAGAGTAGAGCCAAATTGCAAGCGACAGATTCAGTCTACTCACTGATGAATCTACAACCTAAAACTGCTCTCGTCATTGATGATGAGGGCGCAACTGAGCGCCATTCTGTAGAGGATGTTCTTTCAGGAACGACGATTTTAGTTCAAGTCGGTCAGACGATTCCACTGGATGGAGTTGTTCTCGAAGGCTCAGCATTGGTAGATACGTCAATGATGACTGGGGAAACCTATCCTGTACGACGCAGAGAAGGAGATGAGGTCATTGGTGGAACAATCGTTCTTGATTCCCCGCTGACGATTCAAACCACTCAACCCTTCCATTCAACTATTCTCTCAAGGGTCATATCAATGGTCGATGAAGCACAAATGGGCAAAGCTCCTATCCAGAGATTGGTCGATAAAATAGCCTCAGTGTTCGTACCTTTCGTTCTCTTTTGTGCGCTAGCATCAAGTGTGTTCTGGATGTTATCATCAGGATATGATGACAGAAGTGGAGGGGAGGTTGCGATTCTTGCGCTTGTATCAACACTGGTCATTGCTTGTCCTTGTGCTTTGGGATTGGCGACACCTACTGCACTCATGGTTGGGACTGGAATTGGTGCTCGTTATGGGCTGCTGATCAAAGGCATTGAAGCACTTGAGCAATCTCATGCAACAACAACTCTCGTCGTTGACAAGACTGGAACATTAACAACTGGGAAACCAAAAGTATCCCACATCGAATTGATTGATGGGGAAGTACGCGAGGTTCTCGGTATAGCCGCTTCACTTGAACACGCCTCAACCCATCCGATGGCTGAAGCGATTCTTGCATCGTGGTCAAACGTGACGAAGGAAAGACCAGACGTCACTGCCATCGAGAGCATGGGTGGCATGGGGCTAGTTGGTAGGCTGGGTGACGAAGTCGTTGCTATTGGGAACGAACCACTCATGGAACATGTTCGTGTTGACCTTACTTCTCATCAAGAGCGTATCCAAACTGCTGCAAAAAAGGGCTCGACACTTGCGTTCGTATCCAAAGGAACACAATTGCTCGGATGGATTGAAACGACTGATCGTTTGAGAGAATCCACTGTTTCAGCAATTAAATTCGCTCAGCAATCAAATCTCAAAGTCATTATGCTAACAGGTGACCGTGATGAGACTGCTCAGCAGATTGCAAAGGAATGCGGGATTACAACCGTCGTATCTAACGTACGCCCAGATGAAAAAGCAGACTACATTTCAAAATTGCAAAAAGACGGAGCATGTGTTGCCATGGTCGGTGATGGAATCAATGATGCAGCAGCCTTAGCGACTGCAGATGTTGGCATTGCTATGGGTGCTGGAAGTGATATTGCTCTTGACTCAGCGGACATTGTATTAATTCGTAATGACCTCCTTGATGCTGTTTCTGCTCTTGAACTTGGTCAAGTTACGATGCGTAAGATTCGAAGCAATCTGGGATGGGCTTTTGTCTACAACTTGATCGGAATCCCACTTGCCATGGGTCTTCTCTTACCATGGACAGGTTGGCTCCTACCTCCTGCATTTGCAGCAGCGGCTATGTCTCTCTCTTCATTGAGTGTTGTCGCAAATTCACTTACTCTACGCTGGTGGAGACCGCGACTTCCATCTGCATGAACAAACAAAATTTTGTTGTATTTGTTTAATCGGCGGTTTCAAATCCATGATTGACCGCCATCAGTTTGCGCGGGGGTCGCCCAGCTTGGTCAACGGCGGTGGGTTTAGGTCCCATTCCTTATTGGTTCGCAGGTTCGAATCCTGCCCCCCGCACCACGATTTTGAAGAAAATAAATCTCGTAGCATTGAAATATTTAACCGCAATGGATTCAACATGAACACTTGGTTCTACTTGGGCATTGCAATACTCTCTGAGGTTCTGGCAACTGCATCGCTCAAATCAACAGAGGGATTCACGAAGATTGGCCCCTCTGTGTTGGTTCTTATCGGTTATTCAGCAGCCTTTTATTTCCTTTCGTTAACGCTTGAAGATATCCCTATTGGTGTCGCTTATGCGGTATGGTCTGGTGTTGGCGTTGCTACAATTACCATCGTTTCCGTTGTATACATGGACCAGAAAATCGACGTTGCTGGTGTACTTGGCATTGGCCTCATCGTTGCCGGTGTAATCGTTCTTCGCTTGTTTAGTGGGAGTTCAGTTGAAGGTTGATGAGTACGGCCTTAGCATTCTATCTCACCGTCAGCATTGAGAACTGTATCCTCTAGTCCATCCTATGCCTTCGCCTCTCGCTAAGCATTGGAATCTCGAATCTAATCGTATTTTTTTGAATCATGGTTCGTTTGGGGCTTGTCCAGAGTTCGTCATTAAAGAACAACGAAGATGGCAATATCAGATGGAATTAGAACCTGTTCGTTTCTTTGAAGATGAAATGCCGTTGCTACTGAAACAGGCTCGAGATACTCTTGCTGGTTTTCTTGCATGCTCGTCTGAAGATCTGGCTCTTGTTCCAAACGCAACAACTGGGGTGAACACCGTCCTTCGCTCGCTTATTTTCTCAGAAGGTGATGAAATTCTTGTTCCTGACCATGCATACCAAGCATGCCGAAATGCAATAGATTTCGTTGCAAGACGTTGGGATGCTACAGTCGTAACCGTCCCTATTCCATTTCCTATTGACGGGCCACAAACGGTTGTCGATTTAATGCTGAATGGGGCAACTGACAAGACGAAACTCGTTATGATCGATACAGTTACCAGTCCGACCGGATTACGTATGCCGTTTGAAGAATTAACACAACTGTTCGAGGCAAGAGGGATTGAAGTTCTTCTCGATGCAGCCCATGGAATCGGAATGATTCCACTTCGACTCGATGAACTAGGGGCTTCGTATGTTACGAGCAATTGTCACAAGTGGTTATGCGCTCCAAAGGGAACTGCTTTTCTTCATGTTCGCAAAGATAGGCAGCACAAAATTCAGCCACTGACAATTAGTCACGGGCATACATTTCCTCTCGGCACAACAACTCGATTTCGTCATGAATTTGATTGGACGGGTACTCAGGATGTTTCTGGTTGGTGCGCTCTTCCGAACGTCATTGCTGGAATGGAGGAATTGGTAGACGGCGGATGGGAGGCCATTATGCAACACAATCATGACCTCGCAATCGAAGGCCGTAATCTGCTCTGTAACTCCTTGGGCATAGAAGCGCCATGCCCTGATTCAATGATCGCCTGTATCTCAACACTCCAACTGCCGGGAGATCC
>QQSG01000074.1:0-8293 GCA_003602665.1 Candidatus Poseidoniales archaeon | reverse complement strand
TATACAACTCTATTGAGGAGTATCAGGTCCTGGCAGATGCTCTAAAACATGAGTTAAATCTTGATTAAAGTAGATTGGGATTCAACAGGCCACCTCATGGACAGGTTGAATAAAGACGAATGTGAGGAAGTACTATGTCCAGAGGCGTGAAAAAGTTACATGCTTTCTTTATGCTTGGACTTCTCCTCTGCACTGCTTTTTCCGGCTGCTATGGAGAGGAAAATGAACAAGAGACTGAACCTGAACTTTCAGTTTTTGATAATTCAAATGTTTCTTCACTCTCACGTGGGCAAACGTTTTCACTAGATATAAAATCAAACGTCGAGTATACAATTCAACGCCCACCTGGTACATTCTTTATCGATGAATTTGGCGTCTTTAGAGACGCCATGAACATGACGTTTGATTCCACTGTTGAAAGCGTCGATTTCATGGTTCTCGACACTGAAAAGACATCGCTCGAGTTCATTGTTAAGGCAGGAGATATTATCGAAAACAAAACCTTTGAACTCACAGAAAGCGATGATTTGATGCTTGTTGATGGACGAAGAGCGTATGAAACAGCAGACATGTTAACCTCTCAATACAACAACAGATGGTGTGCAAGTGCCTCAGTTCATGAAGGGGGTGCTGCCTATGAAGCAGCTGCAGAAGCCATGGCTGCAGAAATGTGGGGAATGGGTTTTGATCACGTTGAGGTGACTCGATATGAGGATGATCCTGACCAACTTAACGTAGTTGGATACAACTGGGGAAGAGTGAATCCTGACGAGTATATCGTCATTGGAGGTCACTTCGATATTGCGTACATGTTCACTCCACCCGGAGGTGGCACGAACGAGGGCGCAAATGATGACACATCTGGATCAACAGTTTCTCTTGAAATGGCTCAGGCATTGGCACAGATGGAATTCGATCACACTGTTGTTGCTGGACTTTGGGCATGTGAAGAAGAGGGATTATTGGGGACTGCTGCATTTGTCAGTCACCTTCCAGAAAATGTCTCAGTTCGAGCATATCTAAATTTTGATATGGTTGCATTAAATTATCCAATTGTTCCTCTTAGTGAGCCCTTGGTTGGACCAGGTGGAGAAATCTTTTCTGCTACGAAATATGACTGGACCATCAGTATAGCAGGAGCTAATGAAGAGAATATGAATCGTATGCATGATTGGGTGGGGACCACTATTGAAGATGACTTAGCCTATCAGCCAGGGGATGCAAATCCAATTACTTGGCAGATTGCTGAATCTTGTGCATCAGATCACTGTTCCTTCTTTTCAGAAGGGTATCCAACATTCAATTTCTTTAGTCCGGGCGGAGACATATCCTTCTGGCAAGAATGGCATTCGCCTTCAGATACATTCGAGTTCATGACGGCTAAAGCAGGTGGACAACAAGGAATGGAAAGCGGATTCAATAGCTTAGTTTGGTCTGCCCTTGATCTGTTCGTTCGAATCGATAATGCAGAAGATTTCCACGGCACTTGGAAAGAATAATCTTCGATTTTGTTTCTTGATTCAAATACATCCATTGATGAAGGATAAGGTTAGGCTAAACCATGGGCAGTCGGTTTTCCAAGGTCGCAGCAAAGATTGTTGCCCATCGAAAACGAGTCCACATTGCTGTTTTTATCCTCACAATTCTTATGATTCCGGGGGCACTTACAGCATTGCAACCCATCGACATGGAATCCTATGAAATGGAATCTCCAGAACTTTCTGCTCAAACAACCATAGATGATGAATTTCCAACGAGTGAAATCATTCTCGGATTTGTTGTTGTTGTACGAGACCCGAGTGAAGTAGAACCGTTGGATGAATGGAGTCCAGTTCCAACCATCGATGGAGGAACTCCTGATTACTCGTCTATTCCGCCCATTACAGACATCGTCGATCCAGGAGAGGCTTGGAAGGGAGTCACTGAACCAGACGGTGGAATCCTAAACCTCACAATCCTTAGAGAAATTGATGCAAAGTCAAAACTCGTTCTAGAGCATCCACTTGGAGGTTCACTTAAACCGCTTGTGAATGAGGTAACTGGGCATCAAACAACCGGTGTTATGTCACTTGCTGACATTTTCAGAGGATTCATGAACAACACTTCAATCCTGACTCAGCCAGGATTGTCACCCCTTGGCCTCGAGACACCACCACCAACAAATTGGACGGATTGTTTTCCATTAGATTGCTTAAGTTTTGATGATGAAAACATCACTCAAGACCATATTGACATGGCTGCAGCACGAATGGCTGAAGGAAGTAACAACGATTTCCTTCGATGGATTTCCCTTGATAGAGGGTTTGTTTCTGATTCCACCTCGATTCAAGAAGGCCCGATAGGTGGAACACTCGACAGTGAGGGGAATTGGCAAAATGAAACCACTGGGCTCGGAAGATGGAGTGGTTCAGCATCATGGCTTTTGGTTCAACTCGACAGAGCCTCGTTAGAAGAACAAGGATGGGAAGTTGTATGGAAAGATGCCAAGCAGGAGAAATCAATCAGGTCAACTGATGACGGATTTGTCATTGGAGGCTATCGATTATCCAACAGTGAACTTGTCCTTCACCCACCACAATACGACAAAGAATCGTGCACAGAACTTGTTGACGAAGAAGGCGCTGGATGCTCTGTTGAATGGAGTTACATGGATCTTGAAGGTTCACTCAGGTCTCATGACCGAACATCACTTACGCTCCTTGTCGGACAAGGAGTGAATGTCGAAGTGAATCGGGAATTACAATCTTCAACAGGACTGATTATTCTCATGGGCCTGATCATCTTAGGACTCTTGTACGTGAGCTTGAGGCGGTTGAGCGACGTTGCCATCGTTGTTGTGGCATTAGGAGGTGCGTTGTTGTGGATGCAAGGACTCATCGGCCATTTCTCATCACTTACGAATTTCTTTGGCATATCGATAATCGCTCGTTCCCAGTTCTCGAACCTGCTACCAATTCTCGTTCTTGCATTGGGTATCGATGACTCTTTGCATGCTTTACACCGCTACAAAGAGGAACGTAAGAATGGAAAAACTCCCACAGAATCTGGAACGATTACCCTCAACCGTGTCGGAAGAGCGATTATGCTCACATCAATCACAACCATGGCAGCATTTTCCGCAAATCTATTTTCTGATATCGCAGCATTGAGGTCGTTCGGAGTGGAAGCGGCAATGGGTATTCTCGCTGCATTCCTGCTTACTGGGTTGTGGGTTCCAATCCTGCGATTGAGCGTTGATGAATGGCTTGAAAAGAAGAGGCAAAAGAAACTAGAGGAGAAGAACATCACACATCTTGTTCCAGAGAGATGGCTGCGTTGGGTTACGATTCAAAGTGGACGGTTCCGAAATTCCCTCGTTATAGCAACGCTTGCCCTCCTTGTTACAATTCCAGCAAGCATTGCAATGTCAAACCTGGAAGGAGACTTTGCAGTCGAAGATTTCCTCGATGAGTCATCAGACTTTGCTCAAGGCGTAAACATCGTCAATGAGCGATTTTCAGATGAAGGAGAGCCTGCAATGCTCCTTATTGAAGGCGATGTTCTCGATCCAAGAGTCTACGAAGGCATTGATTTATTCCGAACAGAGATGAACAGTGTTGAAGACGGTATTCCTGAAAAAATTACGCGTACTCCAGATGGTAACATCGATTTACTAGCGATTGACGAACTCTTGTTTGCTGCCCAAGGCTCGCTGATTCTTGACCCTGAACCGTTCAAAGCTCGTGGTTGGAATCCTGATGTTGAAGGGAATGGTATGAACTGTACAACCAGTCAATTCGGTTTCTTGGATACAAGCGATAGGGATTGTCTCGCCTTTATGTTCGGCTTCCTCTCCCTCGAAGGAGTGCCTGGAATTGGTCCGATTCCTTCGATTCCGTCAAGCATTGTCAGCCTCTATGTGATGCCCGAAGTGGAATTGAATCCAATCCAACCGTGGCTGGATGTAAATGGAGATCCTGCTCAATACAACCACATGCTCATTCGTTTCGGAATCACTGGGCCTGAAGACTTCCCGAGCATGGGGCCTGCTATGGACGAACTGTGGAGGGATCTGGAAGTCTTTACCAACCTTTCAACCGGTTCACGCGGCGAGCCTGGGACTGCGCCAACCGAAGAACAGCCCTTGACGTGGGTGATGACAACGGGGCGCCCAGTAACACGTTTTGTCGCATCGACTGAAATGCAAAATGAAATGCAATCTTCACTCGTTCTCGGATCTGTCTTCGTCTTTATCTCCCTCGCCATTGGCTTCCGTTCAATCAAACAAGCATTAGTGACCTTGGGACCAATTCTACTGGTGGTTGTATGGTTGTATGGACTGATGCAAGTAACTGGCGCAAGTCTGAATATTGTTACAGTAACAATCGCAACCATCTCACTTGGAGTTGGAATTGATTATTGTATACACGTCACGGAACGTTATCGTGAAAGTCGAGAGAAGGGAGAAAGCCACGAACAAGCACTCCACGCTGTTGGAGGAGCCTGTGGACTGGCATTAATCGGAAGTGCTGCATCTGACATTGCTGGATTTTCAGTCATTGCTCTCTCCCCTATGGGTCTGTTTAGCAACTTTGGAATCTTTTCAGCTGCAATGATTTTCCTTTCATTGATTGCAAGTTTGGTGCTAACAACCGCTGCACTTGGCTTACTTCACCAAACGACGAAAATTGGTCAAGCCGAAGAAGAATAGAATCGGTGCGTTCTTGAAGGGATGTGCTCACGCAGGTGTGCGGTCGAATGGGTTGTCCCACCGGCGGTAGGTGAGAAAATGGTTGATGAAAAGACACCAGAGGACGATGAAGATTGGATGCAGTATGCCAATTCTGGCTTTGGTTCAACAGATTATTCCCTTTGGGATGAAGTCGAAGAACAGGATGATGATGATGAACCATCAGATGAACCTGAGCAACTCGATTCACATACAGAAGAAATTTCTCGAGCACCATCTCCTGCCGGATTGAAGCATTTGCTACGAATGGGAACCTGTGATTCATGTCTCGGGCGACTGGGTGGAAAGAGATCATTTCAACAGACTGATGAAGAATCAGGCCAACTCATACGCTCAACAATCAGCGAAGGAAACGAGCGTTTGATCAACATCCGACAGGAAATTCCACTCTGTCCTTTTTGTGAGAATTTATTCGAAGAAGCATCGCTTCTCGCTGAATTAATCCAAGATGCTCTTGCGTCTTTTGAAATCAATAAACTGCAAATTGGAGCCCGAATTCCTAAAGATCAAATCGAGCAAGAAGAACTGATTCGCAAAAGATACGGGGCAGGAGGATCTGATCCGTTCAAGCCGTCTCTTGTTTCGGCTGTATCATCGATTGTAAAATCCAACCTCGAATCCATCAATATCGTCAATGATAAACCAGATGTATTGGCCCTAATTGATGTTCTCACACTCACAGTTACGCTCGATGTTCGAAGCGCCTACATCTATGGACGTTACCGAAAACTGGCTCGTGGCATTCCCCAAACTCGATGGCCTTGTCGTGCTTGCAAAGGAAGAGGATGCAGAAGTTGCGAACAAACTGGACAGCAATATCCATCAAGCGTACAAGATTTAATCGGTGAACCTCTGATAAAATTCTTTGATGGCAAGGAGCATGCTTTCCACGGAATGGGACGAGAGGACATCGATGTTCGCTGTCTTGGAAGTGGTCGGCCGTTTGTCTTCGAAATTAAGGAACCAAAGCGATGGTCTATCGATTATGAAGAAGCGATGAACCTTGTCAACAAAGAAGCAAATGGAGCAATTGAAGTTTCACACTTCCGTTCATCCAATCGAAGCGAAGTTGTGCGCGTTAAAGATACGCCAGCTGAGAAATCCTACACAATTCGATTCATTGTCGAACCAATTTCACAACCTGATTATGATGTCCTTGTTGCACCTCTCGACATGACCAAAGAAGATGTTCAGCAACGAGGTGGACGCGGTCGACGTAAGCAACGTCGAAGAGGAGATAAGAAAGATAATCCAAAGAAACCTCTTCAGAAGATCGAAATTAAGGTCCTTGAAGAATCTGAATTAAAGAAACTGAAAAAGGATGACTTGGTTGCGTTGTGTGAAGAGCGTTCATGCCTTGCAAAGGGCACAAAGGCTGTTCTCATTGAACAACTTCTTTCCACAAATCCTGAGCCTGTTGAGATGCTTCCACTCCCAAGTGAGGCAGAAATTCTAGAGATAGTTGAGAAGTTAGAAGGTGTTAATCTTGCTCAAAGAACACCTGAACGTGTCGCACACCGAAGAGCAGATCTCGTTCGACGTAGAAGAGTCATAGAGACCAATAATCCAAGTGTTGAAACCCTCGAGAATGGCAATATTGCGGTTGAATTTACCCTCCGTTGTGAATCTGGAACATATGTCAAGGAGACCGTTCACGGAGATGATGGGCGTACTCAACCATCCATGGCTTCTCTCATCAAAGCAAAATGTACTGTTGAATGGCTCGATGTCGGAGATATTCACGCAGATTGAAGCGTATTGATTCATCGCGGTGCTTATATGCAGTGGGTCGGTCGCAAAGTTGCTTCGAACAAGCGTTATGCTGATTTCGAACACTGGGGGCCACGAAAATGAAGCGATCCAAGGGACAAAGAGTAGGTACAAGAAGCGTTCTACGTCGACGACGAAAGGACCGTTCACGCACATACATCAGTCGTGTTATGCATAACTACGATGAAGGTGACCGTGTTGCTATCGTTCTTGACGGTGGACAACAAATGGGTATGCCTCATCGCCGATTCAATGGAAGAACTGGATTCATCACACGCCGACAAGGTGTTGCTTGGGTCGTTGCAGTCAAAGACGGAAACATGCAGAAAACTGTCATCGCCCGTCCAGAACACCTCCGCCCATTGGAGTGAGTGATTTTCATGACCGAAGAAGAAAAAATTGTTGATTTTGCCACCGTTCGTGACTTGCTCAAGGGCGCTCAAGAACGCCGAAGAGATTTGACGTACGAACAACGTGCTGCTCTTTTCCACGCTGAATGGGCTGCAAGCGAAAACCGAAATGGATATGCAACTGATTCCGCTGTGTTTGAAGAACTGAAAGCAGCTATTGCAGAAGTACCTGCTTTTGAGAAATATCCAGAGTTGGCTGCTAAGTTAGCTGAACTCATGCCAATGACAGAACTTGAGATCAAGGCAGTTATGGCAAGCCGCCGTGCTTCCATAGATGACGGAGATGTCAACACGGTTCTCGAACTTGTGCGTCAACACGTCGGTGTTGAGTGAAAACCAAAGGAAGTGAGCACGCATGAGCCGCCCAGGCCGCGATTATACACCTCGTAAATTCAACAAGTCAACACCTAATGTTGACACCAGTATGCCTCCGCCCGCTACTGGAAGAAAAGAGATTCCTAAACCTCAGAAGAAACCAGAGCAATCTGGTGAACCACGAAGGCAGCAACGGCCTCAACAACGACGTACCAATCGCGGGGGGCAACGTCAACAGCGACCTCAACAGCGTCGAAAAGACGCTTCACCACTCTATGATGCTACATGGGCTCGTGTCGTTGAATTTGATGCCGGAGATGGTGTCATTACTGGATTTACAGAAGAAGCCCTGATCCCATGTCGAATCGGTATTGAATCCTCAGAAGCAATTCTTCCAAGTTCACGGATTTACATCGGAAGTGGAGAAGGTTCACCAAAAGGAACAATTCTTGGTGGAGCAATCTTCGATCGAATGAGCAATTCAGCAAAATTAGACTTCCCTCTCATCATTCAATTATTTGTTGAAGAATTTGGAATGCATTTTGTTCAATCTTTCTTCAACAAAGCAGGTAATCTCTCACTCAAGCAGCATGCATTTGAACTCCTAGACGGGATTGGTAGCAAAAAGGCCCAACAAATGGTTGAACTTCGCGGCTCATCAGGATTTGCTTCTTTAGCTGAATTAAACGAAAAGTGTAGCATTGACGCTGCAGAATTACTAGCACGCAGATTCTTCTCTGAGATTGAGGATAGAACACTCCAACCGCGATTGATCGATCATCTGTTTCCGGTGAATGCATGAAATCAGCAAGAGATTTGATTGATTCTTTGCGTGCATATCAGCCACCAAATACCGACTTAGGTCAGCATTTTCTCATCGATGACCAACTTCTCAATGTTATGGTAGAATTAGCGACAGTAACTTCTGAAGATCATGTCCTCGAAATTGGGCCTGGACCAGGGACTCTTACTCAAGTGCTCTTGGGGACTGGAGCCACTGTTACTGCAATCGAACTTGATGATGGCCCTGTGCTTCATCTTGACAACGTCTTTTCTGAACAACAAAGCA
>QQSG01000073.1:5657-13767 GCA_003602665.1 Candidatus Poseidoniales archaeon | reverse complement strand
AACGCGCGGTGTAAAGAACCTGAGCCATAGTGACTATCGGCTTTACTGATAGGGCCTATGACGACATCATTTTCATCAACTTGTAAGACGGCTTCCGCCATCATTGTTGCTTGGGTCTTGTCAACAGTCGATGATGCCATCAAACCAGCAGCCTGCTCATCAATAGCAGCTTCTGGAACATCTCCTGTTGCATAGTTCGACATATGAGCCCCAACCCGTCTTCTAGCACCCAATACATAGACAGTTCGCCTATCTTTTGAATGAATATGTGACTACTTCCTGCGAATTGACCAATTTTTACGGCCGAGTCCTTCAAGAGCCACACCCGTAAGAATACCCCATAGAATGGGATAATCGAGTTCGAAAAAGAACAATGGAATCATGGCAACAAATGCGATGATCCAATGGTGAACCCAAACGAAATTATTTCGAATGTGGAATTTTATATTCTCTGTAAGCCAGCGAATTACAGCAAACCCTAGGATGATTCCAAGTGAATACATTGCAAATTCCATCGTATCACCTTATCGTAAAATTGTCGTACCTATCCAATCTTGATTGCGGATTAAGTTGAGTATACGTTCTGGATATTCTCCGTTGATCAAATGAACGTTTACACCACTTTTTGCAACCAAATGGCCTCGATTTATCTTCAAGCCAATACCACCAGTGACATCAATATCTGCTTGATGAAGACCTTCATAGGATACATCCGGCGACCAGTTTTCAATCAAATCCTCGTCTGTTGCGAGGTGCGGGGGTACTTTGAGTAAACCATCGACACCACCCATTGCAAAGACAAGGGATTCGACTCCTGGTAATTCTATTGAAAGTCTTGCAACGATATCATCACCAGAAAGAATACCAAATTCGGTTTGGTCATCGACATCGACGACGTCCCCAAAGGTCACATGGATGGTTCCAACATCATCTGATTGAAAACGGACTAAATCACCTGTAAATTTTGGTCCTAAATTTGATGCCCATTCATGAGGAGGATGTGGTATTGGATTGAGACCTACTTTTCTTAATTCAGAAACAACGATTCCATTAAGCGTTAACATATCCTTTCGGACGTCAACAACTGCTTCTCTTTGGGATGAACAAGTACCGTCAGAGAGTTTGAATTCAGGGAGATATCCTTCATTCAATCTCCACTGCTTGGCTTTTAGATGACCAAATGATCCTGCTCCATGAACGATTATGACCTGAATTCCTTCTTCTGTAATTTCTTTTACAGTAGAACAGAGATTTTTGATGATCTCTAGATGAGCAACGGACTGTTTATCCTTTTTGGTGATGAGAGCGCCACCAAATTTGACCACAATTCTCCTCCCCATGAATCTCGCAGGCATCAATACCACATGAGGATGCCTACAAAAACACAGGATTCAATAGGCTGCTCTCGTTGAGTCGGCCATGAGCGATGATGAGCCAAAACTCGATGCCTTCCTTCGACATCTGCAAGCAGAAGTTGATTCTGCATCTGATATCGCAGACAAAAAAGAACGCGATGAACGACTTTTCCAACTTGAAGTAGCCATTCAGGAAGCCATTATTTTCGCCAACAGATATCGTGAATTACAGAGTCAAGGCGTCAATCCAATGATGCTTGTAGATCCTAAAATCCAAGCAGACCATCCAGCACCACCTGCAACGAAGAGCCAGTCAATTCTACTTGGCGTCCACGTGTGTGAAAGTTGCGGAAAACTGCTCGAAAGTGATCTCGATTTCTGCCCATCATGTGGCGCAAAGAAGTGATCACTCTTCTTCTTCTTGTTCCCAGCGAGAAACAGTTTCAACGATCATTGGATCGTCTTCGCCGACTTTGTACAGATATTCAGGAGGTACTTCATCGGTCAAGTAGACCGTTGTTCCAGCACGGTAAATCGTGTGGCCGTCTGCTACAGCTCGAACTGTATCAACTTCGATAATTGTCGGGCGACTGATTCTGACATGTCCTGCTTCCATGGCGTTAACAATGGTCTTGGACAAGTGAATGTGATTTCTGTTTCCTGATGTAATACCCAATTGCACGATAGCTTCTGCTTCAGTTGGTTCACAAGGCCAGTATAGTGCCTCTGGAATATCATCAGTTGGTAAATCGAGTTCAATCTCAATGGAATGACCATATGTTGCTCGAATCATTTCACCTTCGACTTGATAACGTCCTTTTTCATCAGCATTAGCGATGGCTTCGAAGTGCCATCCACGTAGCCAGTGATAATGGCGTCGTTGTCCAGAAATTGAATCCGCTAATTCACGAGTACTAACCCATCCATTGATGTCCATTTCTACGTTAAACTTCTCTGGAGCATGTCTCAAAACGAGAGCAAGCATACGGCCGAGGCTCCCCGATTCTCGATCACTCATGATGAATTTTCCTTCTTCATTACAGACGGGACAGTTCGTACCACTAAAGTGGCCGTGCTTCTTACATTGGCGCAGCATAGTTACGGCCTATCGCCTTTCATTCATGAACCCTGCGGGTGATTGAACCGACTCAATCAAATGCTAGTTTGAACTCGCAACGTCATGGTCGATGTAGCAATGGTAGGTGCTGGTCAAACAAAATTTGGCAACCATCCATTGGGTCTCAAGGGTATGTGGTCAGAGGCTATTGAGAAGGCTTTTTCCAGCGTTGATAACGATTGTTTACCAAGTATGGTCGATGAAGCGTTTATCGGCAGCATTGCCTTTGGAGGATCGCAACTCGGCAATACAGCTGCCCTCCTAACCGAACATTCCGGCATGGACGGAGTAAGTGTTCGACGAGTCGAAAATGCATGTGCATCCTCTGGTTTCGCCCTTCGAGATGCTTGGATGACTATCAAAAGCGGACAAGCCGATATCGTCGTTGCTGGTGGAATCGAAAAAATGAACGATTTATCTGCTGAAAGAAAGCGATACTGGCTTGGGGTTTCAGGCGATACTGAATGGGAGCGTTTAGCAGGACTTACGTTCCCTGGAACCTATGCGCTTACAGCTCGTCGTTACTTCCACGAGTTTGAGTCAACACATGATGACCTTGTCCATGTTTCAGTGAAGAATCATATGCATGGCTTTGATAATGAAATGGCTCATTTACGCAAAGACGTGTCGTTTGAAAAAGCAAGTTCAGGGGCTATGGTGGCAGATCCACTAACTCTCTACGATTGTTGTCCAACATCTGATGGTGCTTCCGCAGTAATTCTTGTTGCAGACCATCTTGCTCATCAGTTCACTGACACACCGATTTGGGTCAAAGGATCTGGAGCGGGTTCTGATAAATTGGCCCTTCATGACAGACCGAGTTTAACACAACTCAGAGCAACCCAATTAGCATCTCAAAAAGCCTATTCAATCGCTAATGTACAGCCTAATCAAATCGACTTGGCTGAAGTCCATGATTGTTTTACAATCGCAGAAGTACTCGCCACAGAAGACCTTGGTTTTGCAGGACGTGGTCAGGGAGGACTCTATGCACGTAACGGAGAAGGTCGTCGAAATGAAGGAGACGTCACCATCAATGCAAGTGGAGGACTGAAATCCAAAGGCCATCCGCTTGGAGCAACAGGGACTGGACAAGCGGTTGAAGTCTTCAAACAATTACGCCATCAAGTAGAGGCTCCAAGACAAGTACGTGATGCAGAACTTGGATTAACACACAATGTAGGAGGCTCGGGGGCAACCTGCGCAGTCCATATTTTTGGGAGGGAGCGATGATGACAATCTCAAAAACTTCTTTGGACAACACAACATTCGCAACGAGTGCCTATGGAGAAGAATGGGCAGGTCCTGATGGAGATCGACTTACAATCGCTTTACAACTCCTCAAGTCAGAGCCAGCATCAACGGTACAGATTGATTCATTCATTGAATCGCTTGAATACACACCGAGCACACCTGTCTCTTCAATCATTGAATCGACAACAGATTGGAAAGTGGATTCGAATGGACAATACCATTTGGTGGCTTCTCCTTCTTCCTTCATCGTAGCTCTTGGAAAGGATGATACTATCTCTCAATGGCCAACCTTACCCCTTAGAAAAGCAATTGAGGAAGGGAAAAAAGTGGCCATCGAAGAAGCATGGAGGAATGAAATATCTGGTGTAAGCCAAGGTGCCTACGTATCCCAATCTCAACACGTGCTTGCCATGCCATCACGATTAGGATTACATGCTCAAGAAGATGATTCAGGCATTGTCTGGCCGCCTCGCCAACTCAATGCTGAAGGAGAACGAATCCCTCCTGTGTCAAACAAACTCGATAATAGTGCATCAATTCTAACCTGGACACGTCTAAGTGCGGCTGGAGCCCCTTCTGAATTTTCATTAAGAGCTCCATTGCTTGGAGGAGTATCGACGGTTTTGGTTGAATTTATATCAGGACCAAAAGGAGTATTCATGCTCACAGATGATGAGGATGGGCAACCATCAATAGGCCAAGAAGTCTCATTTGAGGTGCGACGCTTATACGGCCAAGATGAATTTATCCACTATGGATTGAAAGCCCTTCTGATTTAATTTCAAACCTCTCGATAGAAGGCTTCATAGAAAGATTCGCTAGTGGCGTAGCATGGCTGGCTTTGGTGGCATCCGCAAAGGTCGAAACGAAGCGATAGAGAACATCTCTGTCCAAGACGAAGGCGATTGTGCACGTTGTGGTGGAGAAAGCCAACCGTCAACAATGGAAGGGTATCTAACGTGTAGCCGATGTTCATACGAATGGAAAGATCCGAACCATGTTTCTAAGAAAGTCAGAGGGCCACCACCGAATCATCGTCGAGATGATGAACTCATCCAGGAATTCAAATCTGAAATGGAGCGGGGAGACCTGAAAGGTGTTCTCGGAGTCGATTCCAATCTTTCCGCTGAACAAGAACAGTCATTGCAACGTTTAGAAGACAAATGGATGAGCGGAATGCAAGGACACTACAATGCCGCCTCTGAGGACAGAAAACCTCTCATGATTAGTTTTGATGATGAAGACAATATTGTTTCTACTGAAGTTGCAGCATTGACCATCGTATCAAATGGTTTTGATGGTGGTGAAGAAATACGACTTGAATATCCTGGCAAAGGAACCGAATTTTATGCATTCAACGAAAAAAGTCCAACAGGATGGAAGCGAGGAGATTCTAGCGAATCGACAGCACGTTCCATCTGTAACGTTATTAATCGCTCTTCGCGACTTGTTTATGGAAACCTGAATGGAAATCGAATCTCCTTTGAGTTACGCAGTGATGATCTGAAACCTGAATCATTGGTCTTGTTCGTTGATGATCCTGGTGGCCAAGATATTGTAGCCGAGAAGGGAGGAGTCATCCTCGATTTCAGAGATGTAACCGTTTGGGATGATTATCGCAACGTGGTCGCACTGGTTTTGGAAGATGGAATCATTTCACCAAGTGAAGATCAGATGCTTTGGGTTATGCGCCAACAACTAGGAATTGAAGAGGAGCAACATGTCGCACTCGTTTTGGAAATGTTTGGTGATAACGCAGTGAAAGAATGTCCCAATTGCCATAGCATGGGGCAACTCTACCCAGAGTACTCTGCATGGTACTGTCAAGCCTGTGAAAGTTGGCTCTAGTCAACTTTCTATAGAAATTTTGCAATGGAAATTTTTCCTCTGATTCAGGGGAATCAACAGAGGGATGCTTCATAAAGTGGGTGGATGTCCGTAAAATAGGCGAACGCTATGACTGAAGACGTATTGTATATTGGAATTGACTTGGGGACTTTCCGCTCCGTAATGGTTTCATCAGGAAATCACGAAGAAGAAGAACTCACTGTAATTGGAACACCAAAGGATCCAATTGCACGAAACTTTCTGAAGAGAGATGTTCTCTTTGGAGAAGAAGCACTCAAGAACAGATTGGCTCTCAATCTTTTCAGACCTCTGGAACTTGGTGTCATTAAAGATACAAAAGAAGACAGAGAATTCATTGCGCACTTCATCACTCACCTCATTGGGCTATCAGACCCAGAAACTCACGACCGTGTTGTCGCAGTTATTGGAGCACCAGCTGAAGCAAGCCACGTTGACAAAACAGCAATCTTTGATGCTGCTGCAGGATCAGTTAACGCTGCTATGATTATTTCAGAACCGTTCGCTGTTGCCTATGCACTTGACATGATTGAACACACACTCGTTATCGACATCGGAGCAGGTACAACTGACCTTTGCCGTGTTTATGGTACAATCCCAGGACCTGGTGACCAAATGCACACAGGATACGCTGGAGACTATGTCGACGCTCAAATCATCAAGGAAGTTCAATCCAAATACAATGGTGCTCAAATCACCAAGGATATGGCTCGCCGATGGAAGGAACAATATTCCTTTGTATCGACATCAACTCCTGAAGGCCCAATCATGGTCGATTTCTCCATCGAAGGTAAGGCAATGAATCTTGACATCACCGATTGTATGCAACGTGCTTGTGAATCAATCGTTGAACCAATCGTCGAGAACGTCAAGAAACTAATCGCAGATTCAAACCCAGAATACCACGATGAGTTCCGTAGAAACATGGTTCTCGCAGGTGGAGGATCTGGAATCCGTGGACTTGGTGCTCTCATCGAACGCCGACTCTCAGACATGGGCGATGTCAACGTTCACGTTGTCGACGACCCAGTACGTCTCGGTGCAATGGGTGGCCTCAGACTCGCTATGGAAGTTCCAGAAGAGATGTGGAAGAACCTAACCCTTGCTTCGACATGATCGTGGTTTAGATGAAGAAAGGCCTCGTCATTGGTGGCAGTGTTTTATCTGGCATTTGCATAATAATTGCATTGATCAGTCTCTTTTCAGCAATAGGTTTTGAGCCTGAAGACGATAATATTCTGCACGACACGAGAGCGGATGGAACAACATACACCTTCGAAGAGGGCGATTCATTTGTTTTGCAAGTCTATGCAATAGGCTCAGTTGATTGCGATAATTTTTCAGTATCTGTAATTGGACCTTATGATGAAACAAACGAACATTTCAAACCAGTTTGTGATGAAGTATTCGACACCAATGAATATACATATGTAGGAGATTTATCGATTTCTCAATCTGGCACCTATGAAATTGGTACCAGCGGAGATATCGTGATTACTAATGCAAATAGCATAGGAATTGGCGGAATCGTCTCGATGGCCAGTTGTGGTTGCTGCTTTATCGGTTTAATTTTACTGATTGTGGGTCTAGTAACTGGAAAACCAAAACCACAAGTTCTGATGGTTCAACCAGATGGATCTATTGTCCAAGTAGAAGGAAACGTAGTACAATCAACGACTGGACAAGTGACTAGCCAGCCTCAGCAGATGGTTCAGCAACCTAATGAAACTACAGTCGAACAATATAGCTTTGAACAAAAGAACGAGTGGAAGTAGATTCTATGTGGACAAAAGAGACCAAAGTGGTCATCTTAACAGGTGCTGGGATAAGTGCTGAATCAGGTATTCGAACGTTCAGAGCTTCAGATGGATTGTGGGAAGAGCATAGAATCGAAGATGTTGCAACACCTATGGGATGGGAAAGAAACCCACAACTCGTTTGGGATTTTTATCAAGAACGTCGACGTCAGTTGTTCGATGTCGAACCTAATCCTGGCCATACTGCTCTCACAAAACTCGAAGAATATCTTGATGACATGCTTCTCGTCACTCAAAATGTAGACAATCTTCATGATCGTGCTGGCTCCAAGAACCTCATCCATATCCACGGTGAACTCGAAAAGTTACGATGTGAGGAATGCGGTTTAGTTGAAATAATGATGGAAGAGCATGACCTAACATCATCATACGTATCTTGTCCTCAATGCCCAAATGCGATGCTGCGTCCTCATATTGTTTGGTTTCATGAAATGCCAATGCGAATGGCTGAAATTCAAAAGGCATTGAATCAATGTGATGTATTCATTGCAATTGGCACAAGTGGTCATGTAACCCCTGCTGCAGGTTTTCTTGCCTCAGCAAAGCAACAAGGATCATATTGCATTGGCATCAATTTAGACCCACCACTAAATTTCGATCTCTTCGATGAATTTCATCAAGGAAAGGCTGGAGAAATCTTACCAGACCTTGTTCATGAATGGATTTATAAAAAATAATCAAAAGGTGAATCTTATGTCAGA
>QQSG01000073.1:4342-5441 GCA_003602665.1 Candidatus Poseidoniales archaeon | reverse complement strand
TGATGTCATGAAGATCTTAGAATCCCAACACCCCTGCAACGGCATAGTATATTTTGAAGATTCTAATGAAGAAGGAATCCATCTTGCCTACACAACTGTTGAAGAGAATGATAATGCGATTATGAACATCTGTGCAAAGAATGGAACTGCAATAATCGATGAAGGAGAATTCAATATGGATAGAGAATCTCCGTCAGGAGTGTTTCGAATCATCAATACTCTCTTTGAAGAGAGAACCAAGAAAGAAGAACTTGAGAATGTATTTGGCAATTGAATTACTCTTCTTCCCAACCATGACGTGAGGCAAGATCTCTGCTTACAAGCGGATTGTTACAGTGAGGGCACTTGTCTGCTGGTGAAAGAAGGTCTGGTCGGATTGCGAGAACTGCCATACAGTTTGGACAGGCAGCAAGCATCTCTCCATCCATTAGATTCGCTTCTGGTGTTGATACAATTGTATGATATCCTTGTTTGTACAATGGAGAAAAGTGGTAACGCATTCTGTTGAAGGAACTGTAGGAAGCATATCCCATAATCAATAAGAATAAAATTGAACCAACTGATCCCAATATCACATAATAGAGATTAATTAAAAACAATAAGAAAAACAAGACCGATGCAAGTGTTAGGATTATTGCCCCGGGCCAATAAGCCCAAGCTCTTCTTGAACGATACGAAAACCATGTAGAGGTTGTGGCAAACAAAGGAATGGCCCAGATCAAATGGTGTAGTTGACCAAGATAAAATTCTGATATTATGGCTAAATCGTAGGCAATTAGAACAACAATCAGGCTGTCTATTGCTAAAACAAGCGAGGTGCTTCGATGTGTTTGATTAAACAGTGTCGAAAGGGTCATTGAGGCTTGTTGGCCACCTGAACCTGCAAGAACAATGTCCTCACTTCGGTCACCTGCCATACTCTGGGCTACAGGTCCCCAATCAAGAATGCTTGTGTCGAACGAAGAAGTCATGATACACGAGTAACTCGCAGGTACATGACCGTGGGAGATACCGGTGTTGAAATGAAAGGTTCTAGCCTTTCAGGACATCGAATCATCGTAGGTGTAACTGGAGGCATAGCCGCTGTTGATACAGTTCG
>QQSG01000073.1:0-4197 GCA_003602665.1 Candidatus Poseidoniales archaeon | reverse complement strand
GAGGATGCTGATGCCATACTTGTCGCTCCTGCAACGAGGAATACAATCGCTGCACATTTACATGGGATGCAGCAAGGACCGCTTCTGATGGCATTGAGCGCAGCTCGTTCACGCAGCACTCATGTTCTGATGGTACCAAGTATGCATGGTGATCTAGCCTCAGACCCAGTTACTGACGACATCGTGGAACGTCTCCGTGAAGAAGAAATCGATGTGATGTGGGGTGATTTGCAGGAGGGTAAGAGAAAAACTCCAGATCATGAGCACATTGTTGCGCGGTTTGCACATGGCATTAATTCACGGAAAAAGTATAGGAAAAGCGTCGTAGTCACCTTAGGAGGTACATACTCGCCTATTGATGATATACGCGGGATTCAAAATACAAGTTCAGGAAAAACTGGTTTCCAAATTGCAGATGATCTGTATAGACACGGACATGATGTTACTTGTGTAGTTGGCAAAACGTCCGTACAAATGCCAGGATGGTTACCGCTTTGTATTTCAGCACCACAGCCACAAATGATGCTTAAGGAATTAATGGCTATTGCAAATGATGACATTGATGCTTGGGTTCATACAGCAGCAGTACTCGATTATGTTGTTGAAAATCCTGCAAATGGGAAACTGGCTAGTCAGCAAGGGCCTCTTGATATTACGCTTATCGAAGGAGACAAACATATCTTAGAGCTAAAGTCGAAGACAATCGGTTCAACTCGTATTGGATTCAAATTGGAATCAGGAATAAAACAACGAGACCTCATTCATCGAGCTGTTGCACAAATTGAGCATTCAGGAATGACTGCTGTTGTAGCCAATCGATTAGAGGATCTGGATGATGCTTCAAAGCCGAGAGGATATCTCGTTGATAAGCAAGGGAGTCACTTTGTGCTTGAGAATGAATTAGACCTCTGTGATGCTCTTCGAACGATCATTGAACGAGGAGATTAATGTGCGCTATTTTGCACTTGTAGGGCATCGAGCAATGAGCAAAGGAAAACTTCCTTTGAACGATTTAGCTGGTGGTGCTGGACGTATGGATGTCCTCATTCGAGGATTGATGGCTGCTTTGTTGAAATCACATGGAATCAGAGAGGATGTTGAGGTAATCCTTCATCTTCAAGGAGGACCTGGACCTCATCGACGTCTGAAATTTATCGGCTCTGAACTCAAAGGATTTCATGCTGAAGAGCGAAGTGTTGCTGGATTGATTGCAAAATCCATCAAAGAGCCTATGCCTGCTATTGGGCAATGGGTCCAAAGAAGCCCTGGTGTCTATGATGGCGGAGGAACTCTGGAACGTACGCTAAAGGATTGGAAAGATACAACATTGGTTCGTCTCGATGCTGATGCAGAACGGTTGTGGAATAAAAAAGCAGTATTACCATCAACTTCGAATTCTAACTCTACTGATATTGGATTCATCTTATCAGATGATTTGCCGTTGGAAATCGAAGAAGGAATCCCAAGGTCATTAGGTTCAACATGGCTTCAAGGTCATCTTGCAATAGGTCTATGCCACTTCTTATTGGATGAGAATGTTGATCTTAATCTCTAAGCCAGAGTGGGAAACCATCAGCTCCTTGTTCAAGAGCATGTGACAGAAGTTCGTCATCAAGAGCCAATGGGTGAGTCTGAGGCCAATTGGCAAGTGAGGAAATACTTGCAAAATCATTACCTACCGAATCGCAATCGCCTTTTGGTACTGATTCAGTATCAATATATGCCGCACCGATGGTAAAACGTGCTTCAACTGTGCCATGGTTTTCGCCATCTGCAAATTGTACTGCATCCCTGTACCACCGCATCCCTAGTCGAGTTGTTTGGAATTCTCCGTTCCAAGTTGGCGGGACGTTGATGTTCAGCATCAACTCACCATGATGAAAGGCATGAAGTAACATTTGCATCGCTTCTTTCTTGTTCCTTTGTTCAGGTTGTTCAGGCCACTTGGAAACATGAAAAGCATTTGCATCGATATGTGGTCGACATAAATTCTGTGGAATCATTGGCAGGAGATCAAGTGCTCGTTCGACTAGTTGAACTGACCCTTCAATGCCTCTTTCCATACCTTCGATTTCAAAGGATGTAAATGAACACGCAATAGCAGGCATACCATACAATCCAGCTTCTCTTGCTGCACCCATTGTCCCGCTATGATAAGAATCTTGAGAGAGATTAGGTCCTAGATTTACGCCTGATACGACCAATGAAGGAACAATTCCAGGTAGGACCTTCTCTAACCCCCCATCTAAGGCTACGATCATTGTATCGCAAGGTGTACCATCCAGAGAATAAAGGTGACATCCTACAGTTTCATCTAAATTCCAATTCGAAATCAAATCATCCCTGTTGTGTAAATCAATTGGTTTACCGAGATTTATTTGCATACTGCAGGCTGATTTATTGTTGGAAGGAGCAAAAGCAATGATAGCAATCCCTCTCTTGTTCAGAGACTTTACGAGCATCTCAAATCCTGGGGCTTCAATTCCGTCATCATTTGTCAACAAGACCCACTTCTTAGACATCATTCATTCACTCCTTGGACTTCTGCTCTATGAAAGGCTGTTTGATTTGAGAGGTGTTCCCCATAGATGATTGAAACAATACCAAGCATGAGAATAGGGCCACCAACCCAAGTCCATAATCCAGGTACACCTGTTGAGAAAAATAACCAACCTATGATTGAACCAATAACTGGTTCAAGCGTTACGCTGATCGATATTAGAAGTGGAGAGACATATTTCAGACAGTAGTTCAAGCCAGTATGTCCAAGCATACCGGCGATAAAGGCGAGGAGAAGAAACCACCACAGTGTAGAGTGGTTGAAATATCCAAATGCTCCAAGTGAACTAAAATCAGATTCTAACAACCATGATGCAGGAATGAGCAGCAGACCGCCAATTAGCGTCACTGGAAAGGCATAAACAAACAGAGGCATCCACTCTCTTAAGATACGTCCACAAACGATGTANCCGACAACGAACACCGCACCAAAGAATGCTAATTGGTCACCAAAGAACGTAACTGATTGGTCTCCTTGTACATCACCAGCATCCAGCAAGGAGATTCCTGCACCGGTAAAAGCAGCGATTCCACCCATGACCTCCATTCGACTTGGTTTACGGACAAAGAAAAACATACCAACGAGGATGACAAGTGGGTGAGCGGTTACAAAGAGAAGAGAATGCGTTAAGGATGTGTGATCAAGAGAAGTCACCCAAAACCCAAAATGAAGGGCGAGAAAGAATCCACTTCCAACCAGAATACTCAAATTCCTTGATTGAAGAACCTTCTTCTTGATGGCTGCTTCTGTAGAATACCATTGCCATAGTGCAAGTGGTGCAAGCAGTAATGCTGTGAGTTGTAATCTCCAAGAAGCACGTAAAAGCGGTGGAATTTCATCAACATGTGTGAAGATAGCCCCTGCACTCGAAACACCGAATATTGCAATTCCTAATACAGCCCAAACAAACGATGGGACGCTTGACCCACTCATGCAGTTCACGACTCGTTGACTAACTCAGCATCCATAACTGGGCTTCCACCGATGACGCCTGCTCGCTTGAAGAGAGCGTAGATTCCCCATCCAATCCCAACATTCAATCCGATGAAACCAGCCATTCGTCCAATGTACCAACCAGTGCTATTGGGATCGGCTACGAGCGTGTCAATGAATGAGAGAATACTTGATTCGGTTCCGAAGAACGCTTCCCCAGTCAATAAACCTGCAGCAACCATGAAGGTACTCAAAAGGATAAGAGCACGCTTCTTCTCAGCTGCTGTAGCTCCTTCTTCTTCTTTGATGGCCTCAATCTTAGGCTTGAGTTTACGCTCTTCCCATTTATCTCGACTGTATCCACCAATCAACATTGGAAGAGTGTGAGGTACGTCGAGATACATTCCTAGACCGAATGAAGTTCCCATTCCAGTGACCCATTCAACAAACATACCCAAGAGGAATCCAATTCCAAGAAGGTAAAGATCACCTTGTCCTTCTGCAAAAATAACGGAGAATGTAGCAAAGGCGTTGGCTTGAGGAGCGATTAAATCAATACGACCTTCTGCAAGTTGAATCGATAGGAAGATTGCAACTGCTGCTCCAATAATCGCTCCAGGAACCACACCCATGATGTTCCCCTTCGAGATGTGATATGGCCTGTTACCAATGTAAAGGCTGTTTTTGTAATCTCCGATAACTGT
>QQSG01000072.1:24079-25845 GCA_003602665.1 Candidatus Poseidoniales archaeon | reverse complement strand
GAAAATATACTTCAAGAATATTTCGTTGAAGATTCAATTTTCCCAGAGAAAGGGGATAGATATGTTTCATCGGCTAGTCAACAGGATTTGTTTTCTTTTTCTATTATGCCTAAATTAACTGAGAATACCCTATTGAGTCTGGGTTTGGCTACAGGTGTGATTCAGGCGGGTTTAGGTATGGATTCCGAAGAACCCATACCATCTCCAAGTGAAGCCAATGGGACATATAAATTCGAAATTATGAATCCACATGATTCAACAAAATTCGCACATGACGGACAAGTTGAAATTGACACAGTTGTATTTGGAAAAATGAACGGAGAATACACTCTTTTTGTCATCGAAGGTAAGGAAGGGAAGCCTAGCACAACACTTGCGAAGCATAAATTAGCATATCCAGTAATGGCATTAGCGAGTGAAGGGAAAATTCCTGAATATGTCAATATCGTTCCTGCCTATGTTCGAGCATGGGAGGATGAAACGAATAATTCAATCCATTTTTGTGTAGCTACGTTCGATATGAATTGTAATCCAAGAAATTCTCCAGTTGATCTGAGTGAAGTTAAATTGACTTCAAATCCAAAGCATTTGTATCTGCAGAATATTTTCTCTTAGCAATGAAAGTTTAGCCACGTTCATACGAATCTGCTGCTTTTTTTCCAGCATCAATGAATAAGAATGGCAGAAATCCGTGAATGATGAGTTGAACTGTACTCAATCCATATCGGAATGAGAGAGAGAATGCCCTTTTCATGTGTGAAAAATAAGTCATATTGACATCTTCTAAGTGTCCCATAAGTAACCCCATCTCAATTTGTGTATTGATGTTATCCCTTGAGGTAGTCAATTTTAACAGCCTGATGCTGTTTATCAAAAAGCGGGAATCAGATACTTCTCAACCGGCCACCATCGACTGGAAGAGAAACTCCACGTATTGCTCCTGCAGCCGGTGTCGAAAGAAATGCAATGACAGATGCAGTTTCGAGTGGGTCGATGAGTCGTTCAATTGGAACCTGGCTCATCCATCCTTCATGAATTGCTTCAAGCGACTTTCCTGTTTTGTCATGAATCGATTGGGCAAGACTTCCGAGTCTTTCAGTATCGGTAAAACCCGGTAATACATTGTTGATGGTGATGCATGGAGCAAGTTCTCTGGACAGTGATTTTGCCCAAGAAGCCATTGCTCCTCGTAGTGTATTAGAAACGCCAAGATTAGGAATTGGTTCGCGAACACTTGTCGAGACAATTTGGATAATTCGCCCGTATCCTTCGGATTCCATTGTTGGGACGAGGAGTCGAACAAGAGTGTGAGCAGCATGCAAGTGTCTACCAAATGGCTGAGTGAGTTCCTCGACTGTACTGTCAAGCAATGGTCCACCTGGGGGGCCTGCTGCATTGTTTACAAGAATATGAATTGGGTTTTGATCAAGCAGTGCATTGATTTTATCAGAGATGCCGTTCGTATCCTCTAAGTCCATCGCAAGCGTCTGATGGCTTCCATTTCCAAGAGTGTTTAATTCTTCAACAAGTTGTTCGAGTTGGTTTTGATTGCGAGCTGAAACAATCACATTTGCTCCCGCTGCTGCCATAATACGTGCAGTTGCGGCACCAATTCCCCGACTTGCTCCGCAGATGAGTGCTGTTTTGCCAGAGAGAGCGTTTGAAGCGAGTGCTGCATCATTGCCGAGTAGGTTCATGACTCTCCGAGAGCATTACTGGTCTTAGTGGTTCTTGACTTACAACCAGTCCAAGATGGTATCTTGTTG
>QQSG01000072.1:12931-23939 GCA_003602665.1 Candidatus Poseidoniales archaeon | reverse complement strand
CGCCATGAAGAAGAAGAACAGGGGATTTAGGTGGTAAATCAACAGGATTCAGTCGTCGCCAAATCTCTTCATTCTTGTATGGTTCACAACCAATCCAGCGACGGATGGCATCACCATCGTCACTGAGTTTAGCATCATCGGCACCGAATAAATCTGTAATTGGTGCTTGAGCAATAGCCAGCCAAGGTTTGCGTTCGGCTTTACTGGCCATCAACAAAGCGAGATGTCCTCCTGCTGAATGGCCCATGACCATGCTTCTCGTAATGTCAATTCCAGGTAACAAAGCGAGTTGGCCCCATGCTCGGAGAACGTCTGATAGAGTATCCATCCATACGCCCTCATCTCCATCATCCCAGCGCTTGAATTCAATATTCCATGCTGCCACACCCGCATCACTGAGAGCATTCGCGATTGGTTGCATCAGTTCAAGTGTGTACTCTTTTTTCCAAAATCCACCATGAATCAACATAATGCAAGGAACGCCATGATCGTTTTGGAACGGTGATGGTTCATCAGGCATATGCAAATCTGCAAACTGCCATGCTTCTGCACCCCATTGCATTCGGTCAACAGGCATCTTAGTCAACTCAGGGTGTAACTCGATGTCTATCACGTGGGAACAAGACTGTTTCTCTTACGTTTCTTGAACCAGTCAATGCCATGAGAAGTCGTGCAACTCCAAGTCCCCAGCCAGCGTGTGGTGGTGCACCAAATCTGAAACCGTCGGTATAGAAAGAGAATTCTTCAGGATTGAGTCCCTTAGAGCGTAGATTTTCCTCAAGAATCTCCACGTTATGCTCTCTCTGTCCACCGCTTGTCATTTCATCTCGACCATAGTTGAGATCAAATCCCCGACTAAGTTGTTCACCAGTAGCTCCCACTTCACCAGGGATGTGATGGATGTAGAATGGTTTCATTTCCATAGGCCATCGAGGGAGGAAATGGAAACCAGGGTATTTGGCTGCAATGATGTCACAATGTGAAGAATCAATATCATCTCCCCAGGTGATCTCTTCACCAGCATCTTGAATCATCTTAATCGCATCACAATACTCGATACGTGGGAATGGAACTGTTGGGATTTCCACTGTAATCGAGCCATCGCCTTGGCTTTCTCTGTAAGCATTAATTGTATCAATATGCTCTTGATCGTTTTCTGCTACAGTCTTCCAGATGTGATGAATCATACGTTCTTGGACACCCATGACGTCATCATCATTCATCCAAGCAGCCTCGATATCGAATGAAATGAATTCGTTCAAGTGGCGATATGTGTCATGGTTTTCTGCACGGAAAGCTGGTCCAATTTCGAAAACACGTTCCATTCCGCCAAGGATGGTGAGTTGTTTGTACAATTGAGGGCTTTGTGAAAGGAATGCTGGAGTATCGAAATACATCATAGGGAACAGATTTGTTCCACCTTCGGAAGCGGATGCAATAATTTTCGGTGTATTGATTTCTTTGAATCCTTCAGTGATGAGGTGCTCTCGTCCGTACTGCAGTACCTTTGAACGAAGCGTAAACATAGCATTCACATGTGCTCGGCGTAGATCGAGGAAACGATTGTCAAGACGAGTATCGAGTCCAATGGATACAGAATCTGTAATTCCGAGGGGAAGTGGAGCGTTAGCACGGGTCAAAACAACAACATCAGAGGCTACAATTTCATAAGCAGGAGGTGGAGGTGTTTCTCCTTCCTTCAACTTTGGAGGGCGCTTTTGAGCAACTGTGCCCGTAAACTGTAATGTCGATTCACGAGTCATACGTTGAACAGTATCGAGTTTTTCTTCTCCAATGATGTCTCCTTTAAGGAATACTTGTGAGGTTCCCGTTCCGTCTCTCATATCAACGAAACAAATGGCTCCTTTACCTCTGTTCGCTTCCATAAATCCGGCTACTGTGACTTCTTGGCCAACAAGGTCTGCTCCTTTGAGTTGGATTTCAGCGAGTGTATGAGTCCGATATGAGGTGGGATGCCAGTCAGCCATGTGAATTCCTAGATGGTGCCGTACAAATAGGAATCGCTGTACATCCATGCTCGATTCATTGGGCAAACCTTTGATAATTAGCACAGAAGCGGAAGAACATGCAAGAAAACATCTTCACTTCGGAGTCTGTAACAAGCGGTCATCCAGATAAGTTGTGTGATGCCATATCCGATGCCATTGTCGATGCATGTCTTGCTCTTGATCCGAATGCTCGTGTGGCAGTTGAAACCTGTGTAAAAGGCATGGAAGACAAGAGTGTAATTATTCTCGCAGGAGAAGTGTCGCTTGATGCACCTGCTCCAGATTATGATTCCATTGCTCGCCAAGTGGCTGCGAACATTGGCTACGATTCTCACGACATCGGAATGGACGCAACTGATCCAAACCTGTGTGATGTTCTGGTCTATGTCACTACTCAGTCTGCTTTCATCAATCAGGGTGTAGACCGCCAAACACTTGATTCTCAAGGTGCAGGGGACCAAGGCCTCATGTTTGGTTTTGCTTGCACAGAAACTGAACATTACAACGAATTAAAAGGACGCTACTTCCCTCTTTCTGCTGCACTTTCTCAACGTCTGTCTCGAAGACTGACGACAGTTCGAGAAGAAAACATCCTACCATGGGCTCGACCAGATGGTAAATCACAAGTTTCAGTAGCCTACGACGATCAAGGGGAAATCATTGGGGTTGATACTGTCATTGTTGCAATTCAACACGATAAGCATTTGAAAGACCAATTCGATGGCTCAGTCGAAAAAGAACTTCAACATGTACGGGAACAAATCCAAAAACACGTCGTAGAATACGCTATTCCTTCAGAACTTCTCTCCTCAGAGTATAACCTTATTGTCAACGGAACAGGTCGCTTCGCTGACCCAGGCGGTCCATACACTGATGCTGGATTAACTGGGCGAAAAATCATTGTCGATACGTACGGTGGAATGGGACGTCACGGAGGAGGTGCCTTCAGTGGCAAAGATCCTTCAAAAGTAGACCGAAGTGCAGCATACGCGGCACGATGGGCTGCTAAACATGTTGTTGCAGCAGGCCTCGCTACACGATTTGAGATTCAACTCGCTTACGTTATTGGAGTAGCAAAACCAGTCAGTCTCATGGTGAATTCGTTTGGAACCGGTGTTGTTTCTGATTCTGAACTCGCACGTCGTGTTCAGGATACATTTGATTTCAGACCGGCAGCTATTGCCAAAGATTTGGATCTACTTCGCCCTATTTACAAAGCAACCGCTGCTGGGGGTCACTTCGGTCGCCATGCCACAGATGATGGCCATTTCCCTTGGGAGCGACTCGATGCTTCACGAATTGAAAATCTTATCAATTTCTGAGGTTTTTTAACGCCCAGTAGCCGATTCGCTCAAGTGCTAAAGGCACCTCGGTTGAAACGGTCCCATGTCGAAAACTCACTCGCGTGCCGTAGTTTTGGTCCTTTTGATGCTTGCAGCAAGCGCCTCTCCGCTTGCATTTACAGCAAAAGCAGATTCAACGATTGTGCTTTCAGTTGACACACCTCATATGATTCTCATTCCTGGCGAATCGGTCAACCTCTCGCTGGTTATCGAAAACAATGGTTCGTCTATTGAGTCATATTCTGTAGAATCCTCAACAAGTGGATTGTCCAGTGTGTGGTCTGCAACACCAACCGCAGCAACTGTGTCGAATGTACTTCCTACATACAACACGTCGACAACAATTGTCGTTCAACTCCTCGAAACAGCCACGCCCTCTGATAACGGAATGTTCACGCTTATCGTTAACGAAACCGATGGAGCTGCAACATCGACCATTGATGTCTATGTTTCAGTCGCCATTGTCTACCATCCTTCGATTGATGCGAGTGGTGTAGGAAATAACGGGCTACTTGCTCTTCAACCTGGCCAATCCGTGGATTTGCAAATACCAGTTTCAAATCTTGGATCAGTAACAGACTCATACCTTCTCAGTGTCCAAGATGAGCCCGACTTATCTGGATGGTGGGCGAATTATACATCCAATACTGGCTCGAATACAACTTCAACAGTTCCATCATGGTCAATGTCTGTGAGTGATGTCCTGATGTTTGGAAATTCATATACTTCTCAGAATGGCTTATCATCGATGGTCGAAGAAATGCTAAGAAGTGCAGGGAGTCCAAGTAATACCTCGGATTTCACTGCTGGTGGTCAAAACCTTGCTGGGCACTGGTCGGACGTGAATACATCTTCAAGTGCTCAAAATCTTTCCTTAGCATCAGGTGTTTGGGATACAGTCATCCTTCAAGATCAATCACAGAGGCCTGGATTTTTGCGATCTAATTCGGAGTGGATTGCCAGTAAAAATGCAAGTATTGACCTGGCAGATCGTGTTGATACAGAAGGAGGATCAACCATGCTCATGATGACTTGGGGTCGGAGAAGTGGCGATGCAACTAATCCGATATTGTTCTCAAATTACACTCTTATGCAGGATCGACTTGAACAAGGCTATATCGATTACAGAGACAATATATCCTCACAGACCTCTTCAGATATTTACATCGCACCTGTTGGCTTAGCCTTCAAACACATTCACGATTCAATCATCGCATCTGGTGGTAACCCACAGTCGCCTACTTCGACATTCTATGGACTGTATACAAATGACGGAAGCCATCCTTCGACATCTGGTTCATATCTCGCAGCATGTGTCTTGTTTTCTGCTCTCACAGGAGATTCACCTGTTGGATTGATAGATAATACGACAATGGATGCTGCATTACGACTCACGCTACAGCAAACCGCTGCTGAAGTTGTTTTCAATGGTTCAAGTGAATACGATTATCCGTGGGAAACATCGGGTGCTATCCAACCAATGAATCAACATTCAGCATTCCCTCCTGGTTGGGAAGTAAGGTGGCTTGATGATCAAATTGAGAACTTATCAGCTCAAGATCAAGAATCCTCCATCTTGAGGATTTCAATTCCTTCTGATGCGCTTCCAGGGGCAACTGGCGTACGATTACATTCTGGGTCTTTGATGGGTAATCTCACCACTTCAACCCTCATCGTTATCGATGTCCAAGCGACATATGATCTCCAAGTTGATTTCTTAGCGAGTACGGATGATTTTATCCCGGGTGAGCAGACCAGCACCTCGGTTTCAATTACAAATTTAGGCACAACTCAATCAACATATTCACATTCATTATCAGTATTGAGCGGACCATGCACTGTGGCCTTACTCACGGCAGAAACTACGTTTGCAATAGATGAGGTCGCCAACATTCCGTTTGCAGTTGATGTAGGAAGTAGCGGCAATATTGGAGACGTTTGTTCTGTTCGAATGATCAATACGCTCTCAGAAGATTCTTCTGTTTCCTTTGTTCGTGATTTCTCCTTTGAAGTCGATCGGAAAGTGGACTTTACCGTTCAGGGTCCATCAGGTGCTATGCTNCTCACACCTGGATTAGAGGAGACTCTTGAAGTACGTGTCTTCAACACAGGAAGCGAAACTGAAACGTTTTCCTTACAGATTGTAAGCAATGCTTCTGCTCATGTTGCATTGACCTTGGATACTGCATCCTCAGTTACCGTGGCTTCTGGGCAGTCTGCTACATGGACCTTGAGTGCAATGGCTGCCTCAGGATCGCTTGGTCTCAACGAACGAATCGTCTCTGTAACTCATGACTCTCTTGAAACGTTGAACACAACATTACCATTTGACGTTCAACCTGTTTCAGAATTAGAATTGTCAGGCACCCTCGATGGGCGAATTGTGGTTCAACCTGGTCAAACTTCATCGATTGATATTGTCATTGAAAATGTTGGAACATCAAACGTTTCACTCAATACATTCACCATCTCAGGCTTGCCAGGTGGAGTGAGTGCTGAATTAAGCGAGGTGTCTTCGATAACACTCGCATCAGGGGAATTGTATGTTGCGCAGTTGAATGTTACAGCCTCTGCTGCAGTTACTGCCCGGTCTGATTCATTGAGTATACGTCTTGTTTCGGATGCACCCGACTCTGTTCTTCCTCTTGAACTCCAAGTCATCGATAGAAGCCTTGCACAACTTAACGCAAACACCAACCAAGCTATCGCTGGCCCATCTGCCGTTACAAATGTCACGATTGAAGTAACCAACGTTGGTACAATGCAAGACACCTTCCTTCTGTCTCTTGAATCGGGTGAATCTTCGACATATTTCGAACTTACATTATCTCAAACATCAGTTGTTCTGGGTGTGGGCCAATCTGCTACAGTTGTTCTTGGTGTACGTGAGTCGTCCACAGGGGCTCCTGAAACAGGACTTCCTATCAACATTCAAGTGACATCGACTCTCGATTCAGAGGCGACAGACTTCGTTCTTATTACGCTCTTTTCGATGGATGCAGGAGCGGACTTGACCATTCTTGTCAACGACGATTCCTCAGTCGCTGGCGGTACAATCGATGGTACAGTTTCTGTTACAAACACAGGAAACAGTGCTGATCAATTCTCGATAAGTTCAGTAGGATTGTCATGCACTCTTGCTGAATCAGTGACTCTTTCACCTGGGTCCTCATCTCCACCTCTTCCATGGACGTGTGATGTTTCCGAGGATGCCTTAGCAGGAACAAATGCATTCAGTCTACGAGTAGTATCCTCTGCACGTTCGGATTACGTGTACAGCGAAGTCGCGACTTACAATGTGGAAGCCTCATGGGATTCAGCATCCGTTGTGTCAATTTCAGTTGATACAACCTCACTTGATGTTCCCTACATGGGCGGCTCGTCGACATCAGTTACCGTCACAAATCTTGCCAACATCGACATTACCGGACGTCTTACTCTGCTCGGTGTAGGAGACGGAGTTTTCGATGTTCAATGGAACAACACCGCTGGAGAAAAGACGGACCTGTTCACCTTAAGTCCAGGTGCTTCCGAAATATTTGTTGTTCGTCTCAATGCAATTTCAACTCAAGCCACATCAGCAGAGTTGAAAGTTCGAGCTTTGGTTCAAGTTGATGGAAGTAGTGTTGACGCAGAATCTTCTCTCATTGAAGTAGATTTGGCAGGTAAAGCCCAACCTCCTGAAGGCATCACTCTTCTTGGAATCGAAATTGGAGGCGATGCAACATTCAAGATTATGGCTGCAGGTTATGTCTTGTTTGCTCTTGCTTTATTGGTCATAAAATACCGAACTCCTTCGAGTAAACCGACTTCCGATGAAGAAGAAGATGAAGAGGAAGAAGCAGAAGAAGAGAAGGAATATGCTCTGGGACCGAATGAATGTCGAATGGATACAAATCGCCGAATTACTTGTCCGTCATGTGAAGCAAGACTTGCTGTACCAGGTGGAAACGATCCTCCGTTCAGATTCAGTTGTCCAACATGTGAATCGAACATTCGTGTTGTGGAATATGGTTCGGCTCCGAAATTCTGATTCATTTACGTCGCTGAGCTAACAAAAGGAATGCAGTATGGCCAAAGGGACCATTTACCGGACGTACGCCGCCTCTGCTTGCTTTACCCCATTCTCGTTCGATGATTTCTCCTGCCCATTCAACGTGCAATCCCGCTTCTTCACAGGCAATCCATGCCTTCTCAAGTTGGCTGGTAACTGGGCAGTAACAGGAGATGCGTGCGCCAACATTTAGCAAAGGCGCAACCGCTTCAATAGCAGGAGGGTGGTCGGGTAAATCAAGAAGAATTGCATCAACATATTCTGCGTGTTTTTTGATATCTTCGACCACATCTTCGATGCGTCCTTCGATATGACTATGATTTGGGAATTCAACCGTGCATTGTGAAAGTGTCTGAAGATTCTCAAGACCAACGCTAGCGTGCTCTTCACGGGGTTCGACAGTGATAAGATGGCCACTCGGCCCGATTACTCTTGCTAAATGCATAGAAAGGCCACCTGATCCTAATCCTGCTTCGAGTACAATGTCGTCAGCTCCAATTCCGTGACGTGCTATGAGGACACCTGCGTCTTTCGAACCAATCGTTTGTGCTCTTCGTTTCATTCCAGAAATCAGTTCAGGTAATCTTGTAGGGAGGCGGCGTAGAATTTTGGAACCAACGTGGGTATCTTCGCCATCTTTCAAGTGAGAAAATTCTTTGAGCGGATTGACGACACCAATACCTTTGATTTTGAATGTATTATCGATCATACTCACAATGTGAATCTTGCCATTTTCTTCCATCAATGCAACCGATTCAGAGTCTGCCATATCTACTCCGAGCGGATGGAGGACATCAGTTTTTTCGATGTCAGTTTTTTTCTCCGAAAGAATCTGTTTTTAGAGCACTGCATTATGTTTTGATGTGATTTTTTCAATAATATTGGCGAAAGGGAGACTGACACGAATGTAATAGTACTATATATGGTCTGTACTTCGGTAATATCATGAAACTCTCGATGCAAACAATGGCTCTGGCAATTGTAATAATTTTTGTAGGAAGTGTATTAACTGGATTTGTTACAAATCCTGTCGATAAAGAACCAAAAATCTTGGAAAATGAAACAGAGGCAAAAGCCGCATCATCTGCAACAAGTCCAGGACACGTTGTCTTTGGACAGTATATTTCCTCTGACAACTGCGGGCATTGCTCCAAGACTGGTGGCGGTTCCGATGCACACCATGCAGTAAAACAACTTCATCCGGATGAATATGTCTACATTACATACATGTCTGCCTCATACGGCGATACAGATACAAGCCGTGCAGGAAACGTCGCTCCTTACAACTGGGCTTGGTCAACAGGTGGAGCACCTGACGCTTACTTCGGTGATCGAACGGACAAGAATCAGGGAGGCGCATCATCAAATTACGACACCTATGATTCCTTGTTCTCCTCTGGCGGAGGAATGCATCCGAATGTCAATGATTACGGAATGACCGCTGCAATAAGTCAATCAGGAAACACCTATGACATCGATATCACGTACAAATACACAGGCTCCGGAAGTGCAGCCAACAATATGAAACTCTATGCTGCTCTTGTTGACAAGGACTGCACAGGATACTCCTACTCTTCAGGAATTCCTCACGGTTACAACTGTTGGATGGCATGGTTAACCTCTGGTGACACCTACAAATCAAAGAGTTCTGGTTCTGGCAGTTCATTTGCTAGCGTTGCACCAACTGCAACATCACAAACAACATCATGGTCAAGTGTTCCATCATCTGTCGTCCCTGGTGGATTGAGTAAAGCAATTGTCATCGGTGTTTTGATGACTGGTAACCAAGTATCTGCTGGAGGTACAAGCCCTCACGTTTACCACGCTATCGACTCAACAATGGGTCCAAAAATGGACTTGTCAATACCAAGCTTTACCGTTACTTCACCAACTTCTGACTCCTACGTTCGTGGCGATATCATTACACTCGATGCTACAGTTGCCAACTCAGGTGATCTCGATTACACCAGTGGCGGTTCAGTCAAGTTCTATTACGTACTCAACGGACAGAAGAATTACATTGGACAAAACACTCCTATTAACACAATCACTACTACCGGTTCTTCCAGCACAATGACAGCACAGCAGTCCTTTGACACATCTACACTTCCTTCAAATTCTTGGAAGACCGTTTTCGGAGTCGAACTTGATACCACTGGAGAAAGTGTAACTTCGAACAATATTCGAACCACTGATTTGGAACATGACCGTCCACCAACATCAAAATCACCTCAGGTATTAGGAACAACCGACATCAGCCGTGGAAATTACTTTTCAGTCCTAGCAAAGGGAGATGCAAACGACAACGTCGACACCATTGACACAATGACATTCGATGTTGAAATCTCTCCTGCTGGACAGAACCTTTGGTCTGACTCCACCGTTACAGGAGGACAGAACATCCTTTACTTGGGTTCTGCGAATGAAGGTAGAGAATACTCCCTCTTGCCGACAATGGATATGGCTGCTGGCAAGTATGACCTTCGCTCAAGAGCGGTTGACGCTCGAGGGCAACTCTCCTCGTGGTCGACCACAACAAACGCATTTGATTTGATGAATGCTGCTCCTGGCATTACTCCGAACCAAGTCAGTCCCGTCCCATGTGACATTTCGACGAAGGTTGACATGACTGGTATCATTGTCGATCCAGAAACACCTCTGAGTTCCTTGTCCATCACAAGCAGCGATTCCTCTTTTGTTGGATGGCATCCTTCAACAACGGAAATTGAAGTTCTCTTTGCTTGGACGCCTACTCAAGGGTGCCCTCTTGGTTCACAAGGTATCGAAATCAGCATGGATGATGGTGCAGACTACTCTGCTCAAGGTCAACTTCCGTACGGAACTCTTCTGTTCAATGTCCTCGAAAATGGACAGCCACGATGGCAAGCCCTCCCAACACAAGTCGTAGATGAGGCCTCAATGGGTGTCTTCAGTCTACTTCCTTACCTCTCTGATACAGATGATGAAGGAAACTCAGTTTCTGCTTCAATGCTTCAACTTGAAATCGTAGGTCTCTCAAACAACAACGTCTTCGATGTCTCTCTTGACGGAACAAACGTGGTTTTTGAAACGATTGATGACGATGTCAATGGAGAAGTTCTCGTTACACTTCGTGCAAGTGATGGAGAACAATTCGCAGACCAAGATCTCCTCATCAAGGTGAATCCAATTAACGACGCACCTCGCCTCGACCTTACAGGTCTTGAAGAAATCACTCTGAAGATTGACACACAACGTACAATAAATCTCATGGCGATACTTACAGATGTTGACAACCCAGCAAATGAAGCATTCATGACCGTTACATCCGACGAACAAGGAGCAGCTAAGTACAATCCAATCGATGGAACAATGACGCTCAATTTCCAGAAATCTGGATTGCATACTGTAACAATCAATACAATCGATCAATACAATACGAACACATACACAATGACTGTTGACGTATTTGATGCGTATCCACTCTTCGTAGCAAAGGAAAACGATGGCAGTGGACACTTCTATGTCAACATGGAAGATACGTACATTGGTCAATACCCAACTGCTAACTTGTTCCTCACAGATTCTGCACCTGTATTCCAATCCATCACAACAACATGGAA
>QQSG01000072.1:0-12672 GCA_003602665.1 Candidatus Poseidoniales archaeon | reverse complement strand
ATGGGTGACGAAATGCTTGAAGCCCATATCGACTCTCTTGAGGCTGAGATTGCTGCTTTGAAACTTCAAATTGACCAAGCAGAAGATGGAGATGACTTGACCGCTGTGGAAGAGATGCTCACCGTTAAGGAAGCCTCTTACTCAACGGCTTGTGAAGACCCACGCTCATCATGTCCTGTCCAAGGCCTGCAATCTGGCTCTGGCGGAGAAGGAACCGAAGGGAATGGAAACCTCATGCTGATTCTCGCAATCGTTGGTGGAGTACTCTTCCTTGCGCTAGGTGTTGGACTACTCATGCGTCGTAATGACGAGGAGAAGATCTTTGATAATGGTCCTGTTTGGCAAGATGGTGCTCTTCCAATCCATGATACAGTTGCAAACTCTATGTATGGCGGTGCTGCACCCCTCTTCCAGCAACAGATGCCAATGCCGGTTGCACAACCAATGCCTCTTCCAGTAGCTCAACCATTGCCTCAACCACAACCGGTTGCACAACCAATGCCAATGCCACAAGTGCCCGCAGGGCCTCCATTGCCAGTAACCGGTCTTCCAGCAGGATGGACCATGGAACAATGGCAATATTACGGTCAACAATACCTCGACACAATGCAACTTTGAGTCCATTTGGCATCTATGGCTGATGCTAAAGTCCTAAAGGGGATGAAGGTGAGGAAACATCATGGCAGATGGCGATATTCCTATTGAGGACGTTACTGAAGAGGACTCTGAAACGGTCACTATCTGGGCCCCAGAGCCTTCGAACGGAACGGATGAAGTGGTTCAATTAAGCGTCGATAAATGGATTGACTCAGTTAGTTTCGAAACGACTGAGGATGTGCCTATCCCCGATCGCTTGGTCGATCAAGTCATTGGACAAGAAGCAGGTTCAGTCGTTATCCGAAAGGCTGCTGAACAACGCCGTCACATGCTAATGATTGGTGATCCTGGTACTGGAAAATCGATGCTCGCTCGCTCAATGACCGACTTGCTTCCACGGGACGCTCTCGAAGACGTTCTTGTCTATCCAAATGAGGATGATGAAAACGAACCTCGTGTACGCTCAGTTCCTGCTGGTCGGGGCGATCGTATCGTTCGTGTTCAGAAGGAAGCCATCCGTGAACAGAAGGAGAAAGCACAGCGTATGCTTCTCATCGGGTTCGGAGCTGTTGCGTTCCTACTCATTATCGTAGCCATACCAACAGGGGATATTCTCACTCTACTCTTCGGTATGTTCTTGCTCATGTTCGGATATATGTTCATTCGTAGCCGTCTTGGTTCTGGTGATGAAGGTAGAATTCCTAAGGTTCTCGTCAAGCACGATGCTGATGAACGCCCACCGTTCGTTGATGCAACTGCAACGCTTTCAGGTTCGCTCCTGGGTGATGTTCGCCACGATCCTTTCCAATCAGGTGGAATGGAAACGCCTGCCCACGACCGTGTCGAACCAGGGGCAATCCATCGAGCAAACAAAGGCGTACTCTACATCGACGAAATCAACCTTCTCAGATTGGAAGAGCAACAAGCCCTCCTTACAGCAATGCAAGAACGTGCATTCCCAATCTCTGGACGCAGTGAACGCTCTTCAGGTGCACTAACAAAGACCGAACCAGTTCCTTGTGACTTCATCCTAATTGCAGCAGGTAACCTTGATGCAATCCAAGGTATGCACCCAGCTCTCCGTAGCCGTATCCGTGGATATGGATATGAAGTCTACGTAAATTCTGAAATGCCTGATACAAACCGTAACAGAAAGCGATTGATTCGCTTTATTGCTCAAGAAGTTCGAAGAGACATCGGCAGTTCAAGAGAAATCCCTCACTTCGATAAGACAGGGGTTGCATTGATTCTTCGAGAAGCCCAACGCCGTGCAGGTCGACGAGGTAAACTCTCACTTCGATTGCGTGAGCTTGGTGGACTTGTTCGAATCGCTGGTGATTTGGCAGCAGAAGATGGAGCACCGTACGTTACTGATGCCCATGTCCTTGCAGCACGTTCAATCGCTAAACCACTTGAGCAACAAGTTGCTGATCGAATGATTGAACGCAGACAAGATTACGCTCTCATTGTCAATTCTGGAAACAGAATCGGGAGAGTGAACGGTTTAGCCGTTCTTGGAGCCAATTCAGGACTTTCAGATTTCTCCGGTATCATGCTTCCAGTTGAGGCTTTAGTAACTCCATCACAAGGTGGCGGTGGAAAGATTCACGCAACTGGCGGTTTGAGTGACCTCGCTAAGGAGAGTGTAACCAACGTTAGTGCTGTAATCAAGAAACTAACTGGAAAAGATGTTTCGGATTATGATATCCACATTCAATTCGTCGATACTCACGGTGTTGATGGAGATTCTGCTTCGATTACGATTGCAACAGCGATCATATCTGCACTTGAATCAATACCAATTCGTCAGGATTTGGCCATGACAGGTTCCCTCTCTGTGCGTGGCGAAGTGTTGCCAATTGGTGGCGTAACTGCGAAAATTGAGGCTGCTGCACGTTCAGGGGTCAAGACCGTAGTCATTCCACGTTCAAATCTCCAAGACGTTCTATTGGATGAACAATTCGAAGGAAATGTGGAAGTTATTGCAGTAGATACACTCGATGAAGTCATGGAACATGCATTGATTACTCACGATCAGAAACAAAGCCTTGTCGACAGATTGGGTGCAGTTATTGACCGTTTAACACCTGATATGTCAGGCGCAACAACTTCGATTTAGACGCAGGGTCATATCATCGAATTGATAGGTAGGGTTTCCTCGCCTAGAATATGGATGAACAAGGAGGGCCAGCCAATCGCATTGATGCGAGCAAAGGCGCTCTGTTTGTCCTCTTTCTTGTTACCATGATCGATATGATTGGGTTTGGAATCGTCATACCGTTTCTAACCTATCTTGTTGAGGATTTAGCAGGTGAACAAGACGCTGCCTCAATCGGTATTTGGGTTGGTCTCTTGATGACTTCTTATTCTGCCGCTCAGTTCTTGTTTTCACCAATATGGGGAGCACTTTCCGATCGTATTGGACGCAGGCCAGTCCTCATGATTGGGCTGGTTGGTAATACTGTCTTTTTCACAATGTTTGGTCTTGCTAATACTCTGGTCATGGCTCTCATAGCCCGCTTTCTCGCTGGTGTATTCAACGGAAATATTGCAGTAGCTCGAGCATACATTGGAGACGTGAGTTCTCCTCAACAACTTGCAACACGAATGGGCATAATTGGTGCTGCGTTTGGTCTTGGATTTACGATAGGTCCATTCCTTGGTGGAGAACTCTCAGCACCTGCGGATCGTTGGGATTTGTTCAAAGATACAATTTTTGATACATATCCGTACTTGTTACCCTGTGTTTTAGCAAGCGTTCTGTCGATTATTTCTCTCCTCTTTGCATTCAAATCACTCCCCGAGTCCTTACCTGAAAATCGACGTACAGTCGATAAATCACGTTCTTGGGGTGCGACCATGAAGAATTCTTTTACCAACGTTAAGGCAATGATTGGTACCAAGCAAATCAGTTCTATCATGTGGGTGACCTTCCTCTTTATGTTCGGATTTACAATTATGCACGCTGTATTCATACTTTACACACAAATGGATCCTGCATCTGGTGGATTAGGGTTTAGTGAAGCCGATAATGGAAGAATCTTTGCTATCATTGGTGTACTAGGCATTATCACTCAAGGCGCCTTAATCGGTCCTTTGTCTCGCAAATATGGAAGTGTCTTTGTTCTCCGACTTGGAACCGTTTTAGCAGGAATCGGTCTTGTTATGGTTCCTTATTCAGATGCAGAACATGTGTGGCTGTGGCTTTTCCCAATCACCGGCTGTATAGCGATTGGTAACGGTCTCTTCCAACCTTCCTCGAGTACATTACTCACTGCTATCTCTCGTCAGGAAGGATATGAGTTAGGGGCAGTCATGGGTGCTCAAGAATCTCTTTCTTCCTTTGCACGTATCCTTGGTCCCTTGACAGGAGGCTTTGTCTGGACAAAGACCGTAGGAAACACCGGTCTCCTAGATTATCATACTGCCTTCCATCTTTGTGGCATTATGATGCTTTGTGCGTTCCTCTTATCGTTACGTATATCGTTCAAGCCTTCATGGATGCAATCAGAGGAATAAGTTGCCTCACGTTAAATTGAAACGTGTAATGGTCGAGAGCCATGCATGGACGATACACTATCGGTCTTCGACAACAATACGTTTCATCGTCGACTTGGTGGCTTGACATTTGCAGTTATTTTACTGACAGTGCTCACGATATGGATGATTGAACTCGAGGGAGTTCTGCAACCATTTTTCATTGCTTTAGGAATTTATTTTGTTCTAAAGCCAGGTTCAGATTACCTCTCAAAAAATGGTTTCCCTCTTGGATTATCGTATCTTACAATGGTCATGCTGATGCTCTTAGTCATCGTATCTGCTGGTTATGTTGCTTACGATCAAGCCAGTGATTTAACGAATGATGAAGAAAAGATTGAGGACTATAACAGCAAACTCAACAAGAGATGGCAGAAGATAAAGGCAGCTCCAGTTGTAGGTGCTTCGATCAGTGAATCTTTGAATTCGACGAATGGTACCTTGTCTGAAGATTTGGCTGAAATGGGTCTCTTGTCGAAAGATTCTCAGGTTTCAGATTTGATAGGAGATATGGTTGCAGGTGTAGGTGGCCTATTTGCAACGAGTCTTACTGTCTCATTCTTCTTGATTTTCATTATCTTTGAGGCTAATTTACTTCCGGGAAGAATCGAAAGGGCTTGGCCGGGTGGTGTTTCAGGTAAGGTACAAGATGTCCAAATTCAGATCCAAGAGAGCATCAATACCTACGTTGTTGTCAAGACAGGTGTCGGTATCGGTACCGCAGTAATTACAGCAATTATTCTTTGGAGTTTCAATATAGATTTGTGGTTCACATGGGCTCTACTCACATTCATTTTCAACTATGTTCCTTACATTGGATCCCTTATTGCAACAATTCCTCCGATTATCTTGGGAATCATCGTTGCACCATCGGCATTTTCTCTCATTCTGATGACAGTATTATTGTTGGTTAATCAACAAGTTTGGGGAAACATAATCGAAACAAAATGGGCAGGGAGAGCTTTGGACCTCTCTCCAGTATTGTTACTCCTTGTTACCGCCTTCTCTTTCTGGGTTTGGGGCATCATGGGCATGATTCTTGCCATACCGTTTACTGTTATCATCAAGATTGTTCTTGAAAATATTGAACCAACAAGACCGATAGCGATTCTTTTGTCTGAGCGAGCTCCGTCGATTGATGAAGCTTGGAAAGAGGCATTGAAAGATGGCCGAATCTCGAATCATGAAAGTCGATCACTTGGAGAACTACAACGCGTTTTGGGGCTTAGCGATAGAGAAATGGCTCGAGTCGGTGCAAAGCACGCAATAGAGCGTAGCCTCCGAAGAAATCGAATTACGCCTGAGCAATTTACGTTTGTTGAGGCTGCAACAGATATGCTTACAGATGACAGTTACGGGCTTCAATTGAACAGTTTGAACATCGATTCAGGCAGACTAACCAAGAATCATCGAATCATTCTTGAGCGAATAAAAGGCGCTCTTGATGAAGAAGAGTAATCAGAGAATTTCTGTTAGAATCTTCTCAAGTTCTGTGTTGATCATAAGAATAAGGGTTCCAAATTCGGGTGGGATGTTTGGGTCTTCATACAACTCCTCAAGTTTAGATTGAGACATAGCAATACGAACGTCGAGTTTCTTTCCTTTGTTCAATAACCAGTTTTCACATGTCTCTTTCGCTTGTTTGCGAATGTTCCTTGGTACCTTTGGATCATCGATTTGGTTGATGACGGTTGCAACTTGCTGTAGTCGAGTTTCTACGTCCATAATGCCATCTCCACGGAAAACCGCTCTACTCTTGTCTTGTTGTGGGCCGTCTTTAAGTTCATTGGCGACATGGACAATACAATGGATGTCGATTCAGACCTCATTCTCGGTTGGACTCGACTGGGTGTTCTCATCATTTGTATGGGCTGGGCTGCATGGTTCGATCATAAAGAACGAAGAGTTTCGAATGACCATTGGATTGTTTGGACAAAACCAGTCATCTTCATCTGGTCGCTTGATTTATTGATTCAAGGAGCTCATTGGAGTATTTGGCTAACAGCCTCTGCAATCATAGCTTATGCGAGTGGTTCGGTGATAGGCCGGCCGACATTAAAAGATGCGAAAGCTGGAAATCGAATCGATCAAATGGTTCTTTTTTGGTACTTCATTTCCGTTATCGGTTTGATTGCAGGTGCTGTCCAATTCTCATCGAGCCATCCGTTGGATGTTCTCGTAGGTGATGTAACTGGGGATGCAGCACTTTGGTGGTCCTACATAGGAGCACTGTTTGTTCTCTTTGTGATTGACTTGGGCTGGAGAATGCGCTTCATTCATGGTGGTGCAGATGCAAAGGCACTGATGTGGGTAACTCTCTTATTCCCATCATGGGGTGAACTTCCTATACATTCAGATGTGTACATGGATAAGGTAATTCTTCATCTTCCACCATCACTGAGTTTACTGATATGGGGTGGATTATTCTTCTTACTCATTCCGTTCATCTTAATCGTTCGAAATCTAATATCTGGAAATATACGTTCATTTGGGGACTTAACCATGGCTTGGATTGCTCTATCTGTTCCAATTAGTACAGTTCACGACAGACAGGTCTGGCTTCTTACCGACACAATGGAATTACCAAACGGAGATTTGAAAATTTATCATCGAAGAAGAGCACCACGTCAATCACCTACGGTTGAAGAGGTTCAATCTCATGTTGAGAAGTTGAAAAATGAGGGTGTTGAAAATGTATGGGTAAGTTTGAAACTACCCTTGTTACTTTTCTTATGGCCAGCGATATTGCCGTTGTGGTTATTTGGTGATCCAATGGCACTGGTGATACCAGTGCTATTACCTTGAGATCAAACGCCCTTGCGTTCCATATTCTTAGCGCGGAGTCCTTTGTAGTTACACTTTCTACAGCGTGTAGCTCTCCAAGCATTGCGTGCATTACACTTCATGCAAATCTTAACGCGAAGCAAGCGCTCTTCTGCTTCAGGGAATCTAGCCATGTCATGGCGACCCACTTCCTCTATTTAATCGCAACCACCTAATCTGACAATTGATGATGCCATCTTTGAAACCCTATCAGTCTATCCGAGTGTTATGCGCATTGTGAGGTTGCCAGGCATTCATCATGATGCAAATGCAACTCTCCTCATTGGCGAGGAATCCGCTCTGCTCATTGATTCTGGGACAGCTTGGTATCAGTTGTTACAGGAAGAGCGGATTCGTGGCCAACTTGGCGAATCGATTTCCCTTGACAAAATCATTCTAACTTCAAGGAGATATCCATTTAGTGGGGGTTCCAAGGCCCTTTCAGAATCATTTGAAGTGCCAGTATTCATTCATGAAGCGGCTCAAATGTCGCTTCAGAGTGGTGATTTTTTTACCACTTGGGCAAATCGATATGATTCCGATATGCCTGTTGTGTATACCGAACCAATCGATTTTTCAGAAACCATTCGGTTGGATGATTCAATCATTGAATTACTTGAAACTCCAGGTCCAAGTTCCGATAACATCTCGATACACATCCCCTCTGCAAAGACAGTCATAGCAGGCGCATTACTGCCGAGAGCTGATCGACCTCTTCGTTGGGACGTACCGACTGGTAATCTCATTCAAGCCATAGAAAGTCTAAGGCGGATTCAAGCACTAGGTGCCGAAAAACTTGTTCCGATGCATGGACCTATTTTACAGGGCCAAGAACATATTTCCTCTACAATCGAACATCATTGCCAAGCATTGGAAGGCATTGCCGCCAATGATGGGGTTTCTCCAAGGGCATGGCCTCGAGCAGCCCCAACCTCGTTATGGCGAGATCCAGTCCCATCTTGGACCCGTGTCGAGAAAGAGCAAACTGAAGATTAGATTCCTGCCATCAAACGAACTTGTGATTCTGCTCGTTCTCGTTGTTCATCGAGTTTCTTCCTTTCTCTTATCCTACGAAGCATCGTGTTTTCTCCGAATGAAGTAGAGGCATCATGAGAGTTCTGTAGTTGACCATCTCGTTCAAATGTGCATTGTTCCCATCCTGACTGGATACGAATCGTATTTCGTTCACTTCGAATTGAGGATATTGATCTGTTCGTTTCAAACAAGAGGTGAGTCTCAGAATTTCCGTCATAACACCATATCTTTCCACCAGCGTCAGCGATTAAAAGAGCCAAGCTCTCTTCATTGTCTGAGCACATCGCTCGTAGTGCTGTATTACTAATGGGTACGGTTTTTTCAAGAGCAAGGTTTGGTACGGTAAGGATGTGAAGTTGCCCCTTGCCATCACCTACAAACATTCTCTCAACATTTCCATAATCATTTTGCATTCCTAGAATGACAGTAGCAACGCAATGCAATCGCAGTGTTTTTCTATTTTCTTTGGTTTCCCAAACAATCATTCCATCGTCCATTGCGATACAAGTTCCCTGGTTTGTGACCAGACTCCGCACGGGTGTTCTTTGGTTACGCATACCTTGCTACTGAGTGCAGACGGTATTGTTGCTTTATGATAGGTGTAAGTGAAAAGTGAAAGTGAACATCAGTACATATCATCATTCTTATTTTCCTTCTTCCAAGATCTGTAGCAGGACTTGCAAACCCGCACACGACCTTTTGTGGATGAGAAATTCCCGTTACCCCACATTTCTGTGGCATCATCGAAGGAAAGAGATCGTCCACCGAGATTCTTATCTGCCCATTTCTCGCAAGACTTCACGGCACACGGTGTTTCACCAGTGTTTTTCTTTGCCTTTGCTTTGTCATCTTTACCAGAATCAGCCTTTGTCTTGCGTGCACGTGCTTTGAAGCCCATAACTCGCCCTATCCTTGCCTATTCATCAACTTTAGGTTCTCATTGTTGGGATCCTTTACTAAGTTGTGAGAGCAATCCTTCAATCAGACGCAGCAAGCCCCGAAGGGTTACTTCTGATACATTGGCTATTGAACAAATGTCTGATTGTGTTCTAGGAGTACCTGATTCGTTTGCAGCTTTATAGATAAGAGCCGCAGCCACACCCATTGGTTTCTTACCTTGCCAAACATCTTCATGAGGCTTAATCAGAGACCAAAGGTGCTGAACTTGGGTTCTCATGGAAGGTGGGAGGTCGAGTTTGGACATGAATGGTTCAAAGTACTGGTCAGGTGAACTGATTGAATGCATGTTGAGCATTCGAGACACTTGGCGAATAAGTCGTGAAAGTTCCTTTTCCTCGATACTGAATTGCTCAGCAATGTCCGGTATTTGACGAGGCATGTTCTCTTCTCGAGCCACAAGGTATGTGCAGGCAGCAGATACACCAGCTATTGAACGACCAGTGACATATCCCTTGTCAGAGAGTCGTCGATAAAGTCGTGCAACTTCTTCTTGCAGGGCCTTAGGCAATTGGGAGCGGTCTCGGATGAATTGATTCGCTTTCACGAGATTTCTCTCTCTGCTCTTGCGAGTTTTTGAGCGTTCATCGATAATTCGTCTTCGGCGCCACTCTCGACGACTTTGGCTTGAGATACCCAAACGACTTGCAGAACCTGAATTCAAATCCTTAATGTCAATGGTTGTGTTTAGTCCTCTGTCGGCGAGTGTGTAGGTCATTGGCGCTCCAACTCGAGATTGGTCTTCGCCTTTGTCTCGCTTGGTCCATTCTGCCCCCGGATCGGGTACGTTTTCCTCGACAACGAGGCCACAACTGTTGCAGATGACTTCTCCTCTCGACATGTCGAGGCTCCAATCAACTGCTGCACATTCTTCGCAGGGACTTGTGTGTCCTTCTAGGACTCGTCGTTCTGTGTTGTTCCGCTTATCATTTCCGTAACTTGCACTCATCTTCTCAACCTCGGGTTTACTAATTGTATAGCAGACTATATAAATGTATGTATCTGTTGTTTTTGGTAATCAACCTCGCATCATCCGTTTTTTATTGGATGATGGCGTATAGTTTTGCTATGTCAGGAAGATTGAATGACAGTATATATACATGTGTTCAATTTACCCCAAGAGCCCCAACATAGGCGATGAAGTCCAAGGGTATAGTTCAAGGACGTTCTTGACTGACAGCCAATTGATTGACATGCCAGCAACCGTAATTTTAGGAGCGCAATGGGGCGATGAAGGGAAAGGAAAACTCGTCGACAGACTCGCAGAACAGGCTTCTTGGGTTGCTCGATTTCAAGGCGGTAACAACGCAGGGCACACCGTTGTCATCGGCGATAGAGTTCTAAAATTTCATCTCCTTCCTTCTGGAATAACGCGCCAAGAGTGCTCACTCATCCTCGGAGATGGTATGGTTATCGATCCGTGGGTTCTTCATACTGAACTTGAAAATTGGATTGAAACCGGTGGTGATGATCCAAAGGGGACTCGTCTGTTTGTTTCAGAACGTGCTCACATCATCTTGCCATATCACAGAGCAATGGATAGCCTTGACAAAACAATTGGAACGACTGGCCGTGGAATTGGTCCTGCCTATTCTGACAAAATAAATCGAATTGGACTCAGGTTCGGTGACCTTGCAGAGATTGTAAACGACGATTCATGGGCACAGTCTGCAACTCAACGAATGAATCGCTCGCTTGAAGCAGCTGGTTCAGATGTTCGCATAGATGTTCAGTCACTCAAAGATGAAGTCCAATGGATTCATGGAATCTATGAATCAAGTATCGCAAACACTGGCCTGATGCTTGACAATGCCTTGAAACTTAATGAACACATTATTCTTGAGGGTGCTCAAGGTTGTTTGCTCGATATCGACCAAGGAACATTCCCGTACGTCACCTCATCTGTAACGTCAAGAGGAAATGCTACACATGGTGCAGGTATTCATCCTGGCCACGTTTCTGATGTAATTGGTATCACAAAAGCATACATCACCCGAGTAGGTAACGGTGCAATGCCAACTGAACTCGAGGATTCTGCTGGTGATCACCTTGGCACAGTCGGTCATGAATTTGGAACCACAACTGGACGTAAGCGACGATGCGGTTGGTTCGACGCCGTTGTCATGCGTCATGCGCACAGAATCAACGGATTCACATCTCTTGCATTGACGAAACTTGACGTCCTTGGCGGCCTTGATGAAATCAAAATTTGTGTGGCTTACGAACTCGACGGTGCTGAAATCACCGAAATGCCGAGCAGTGCTTCTGCTTTGGCTCGCTGCAAACCGATTTACATGACTGTTCCCGGATTTGAATCAAAGTCTCTTGAAGAATGGCTGGTTGTTGCTCGTCATGCAAATGAAAACGGTCTAGGAATATCTTCACTCCCACAAGCTGCTCAAGATTATGTACGACAACTCGAATCCCTTCTTGGCATTCCTTGTTCAAGCGTTGGTGTTGGTCCTGATCGTGACGCTACCATCGACTGCGACTGAACGTATTGAATGAAACACTCAAAAGGAAGCGTTCACACGGACGGCTACAGGGGCGCTTAGCTCAGTTGGAAGAGCGTCTGGTTTGCAACCAGAAGGCCGGGGGTTCAAATCCCCCAGCGTCCACCACCCTCAGAGAATTCAAGCACGCCTACATTTGGAAGGTAGTGTTTGTTTCATCCACCACCGCCACCGCCACCATCATCGCTGACATAAATATGGTATGATTTTAATATGTGACTATCACTGAGAACCGCTTCACAAATTACAAACAATGAACCACTACGGCCTTTCGTTGAACTGTTAATGACTTCCATCCAGGCAGTATACTTTCCAACAGGATCAAAATATTGAGTTCGAGTATACTTCTCATGTGCTTCAGGTTTGAAAAAATCGGTTATAACTTCTCCAACGAATTTCAGGCAGGGGATAATCGTCAAAATCCCAATGACTGACATAATCAAGCCCATTATAATAGGCACCTCCGAGTCTGGTGACAAAGACAATGGGAACACTAATAGAAATACTCCTGACATAAGAGTCAGACCAAGACTAACTATAAGATCGAAAAATGTAAAGATTATGTTGTTAATAGCAGAAATACCCCGAGATCCTTTTTGTTCTTCTAACACTTCGTAATTTTTTGATACCGTATGATTAGTTATAGCTTCTATGAGAGTTTCACGGAGACTTGAATACCAGTCAACATTGCCAGAGGATCTAGATAATTCGTTCGAATCAAATATGAAATCTTTATCACAATAAGGGCAAACATACTCATCTTCATACGGGGCTTCAATCAATAGATTTTCATCACAATGGGGGCATGTTACATCAACAGATGGGGTGATTTCTCTTTCCCCTTTTACAATCTTATTATGAGTGGCTTCTGGGTCAAGGTCGTATTTTTTGTGTTGGAATTCAGGAGGATTTGAACCATCATGAGTATCATCTGGCATACTGAGGTCAAGGCCAAGTCTTTTTGACCAATACTCAGCAGTATTGAGTTTCTTTTCTCTACTGTTTGAAAACTTCTTATTTGTAGGCAATGAAACACGCGCTTCAAAATTGCCACAGTCAAGATAATAAAATGGTCCTACCCAACCCATAAATCACTTCTATCTCAAAGACTGTATAAGTCTTCAACCGACGGAGGATAATCATAATAAGATAAACTCTAGCAAATGACTTACAAAAAGTATTTGTCGTTTACTTTTGACTTTAGGTTTAG
>QQSG01000071.1:7624-10437 GCA_003602665.1 Candidatus Poseidoniales archaeon | reverse complement strand
ACAATTGAGAAGTCTCACGAAAAGTATTGTTCGGTGTCAAACACAATCAACGATAAAGTCGAAATTACCTGGGATCTGGTTCTTCACTAATCATGCGATTTGTGCTGTTGCTTTTAGAGAATCAATTGCGCTACTGAGTGCTTGGTGAAGCATTTTGTAGAGCGGTAGCCATTGTTTTGGCACCTTTTCTTCTTCTTCGACAATGTTCAGAGATCCGTTTTCTTGGCGGACTCTTACGCAAGGACGGATTTTTTGGTCGTCTTGAAGTTCAACAAGAAGAGACAATCTGAATTCATCTTCTTGGGACGTAACTCTGGCTGAGTTGATATCAACATCATTTGCGACATCAGGGAGGACATTTGTTGGATCACTTGAACCCTTGACGATTGCATGGTGAGCCAGAACCTGTAACAAATCGGCAATTACATCAGCGTCGAATGTTATTGATTCGTTTACTTCTTCTTCATCAAGCAAAATTTGTTGAAGAGGGTTCTTTTGTGGTTGAGAAAAAGAGTTGCTCGAGGAAAGTTCTTCGAAGATGTTAATGTCATCTGCGTCGAAGTCTGGCGTGATTGAATCTGAATTGAAATCCATGTTATCAAACAACCTTTGACGCCATTCCCTTTTGAACTGTTGTTTCTATTGGACTCTGCATGAAAGGTTCAAAACAGGGTACTGAGTGGGTTACTTGAGGGACCGAGGATGAAAAAATCACTTTTCCTTCTGGTTGTATTATTCTTCGTACCTTGGGCGAGTTCTGCTCCACAAGGAATTGGAGAAATTGCAGGGGGTGGTTGTATTTGCCACGGTTCTCAAGATTCGTCAACAGAACTCATTCTTCTTGGACTCCCCTCGCAATTTGAGTCGAATACCTCGTACAATTTTTCTCTTGAAGTTCGTTCATCTGAAGTAAGTATCTCTGTGGGAAAAGAGACCGGGGGATTTAGAATAGATATTTCTTCAGGAGATATTGAGTTCAATGAAACTCTTGGACATGTTCAGAAACTCGAAGATGGTTGGACGCATACCATCGCTGGAAATAAAATTCGAACGTGGAATTTCACGTATGTTAGCCCCGAGGACAATAGTACATTTACAGATCTAACAATTAATGCCAATGCAGTTAACGGAAACGGACAGAGCTCTGGTGATGCATGGAATAGCACAGTTATTCGAATACCTGGAATTGCTTATATCGGTGATATTGAACCAAATCAAGTTGATGATTCACTTGACACACTGGATTATGCAGTTGGAAGTATAGCCTTAGTAGGGCTAATCGCTGTAGCCATAATTATCATCAGAGATTAATCAGTTTACGAATTCTATTGTACTGCTACGTAGGGCTTTGAGTTGCCTGCTCTCGGATGAGCCATGTATTTGCTCACTCTTGACACCAGTTAACACCAGCATAACGCGAATCTCATCATCAAGGGATTCATCAATTGCAGTTCCCCAAATAATTCGAGCATGTGGTGAAATTCGTTCTGTAATGATTTGAGCACAGCGTTCAGCCTCACCCAGAGTGAGGTTATTCCCGCCTACCACATTGATGAGTGCGCCTCTTGCATCACTGAAATCAAGATCGAGAAGTGGAGAATGAAGCGCTTCAAGCGTTGCTTCTTCAGCCCTTCCGGGCCCAGAACCTGCCCCCAGTCCAATCATGGCGACACCAGATCCTGAGTGAATGACCGACTTCAAATCTTCAAAGTCAAGGTTGACCATTCCATCACGAGTGAGCAATTCCGTAACTCCTATAATTGAACGAACTAATAATTCATCTCCAACTCTAAATGCACTAGCAAGAGGTAAATCTTTGACACCTTCGATCTCGAGCAACTTTTCATTCGGAATGACTAGAATTGTATCACAATGTTCGCGGAGTCTCTCGAGACCCCATTCTGCATTCTCTCGGCGCGTTGCACCTTCTGAGTTGAATGGATAGGTTACAACTGCGATGGTCATAGCTCCTTGCTGTTTAGCCAATCGTGCGATGTGGCCTGCTGCGCCTGTACCTGATCCTCCGCCCATCCCTGCAGCGATAATTGCAAGTTGAGTGTCTGTTGTAATTGTTCGAAGAGACATTTCAGATTCCAATGCAGCTGCTTCACCTTTTGTTGGATCTCCACCTGCGCCTCTGCCTCTAGCCGTTCTTCCAATGAGAATTTTATTCTCTAAAGGGGACATAAGTAACGCTTGAGCATCTGTATTGATCGCATAACCAGTCACGAATGAATTTTCAAAAAGACCTTCGGATTCTAATCTTCCGACAGCATTACAACCGGCTCCACCTACTCCATAGACCCGAATTCTCGGCTGAAGAGATTCGAGCAGTGTTCGTAGTTCTTCGTCCGTTCCTTGACCCGCAAGTTCAGGTGTTAACTGTGGTACAACTTCTTCTTCCGAGAGTTCTAACACACGTTCGATCAAATGGCGCATGGATGACATCTTCGTTGTTGCTAACTTGAATGTATTGCCTCAAGAGCATACCCGGAAGAGGTTTTCATAACCATGTTTCAATCGCGGAGTCCTTCTTGTGTGACCTGGTAAACACATTCTCCATCTGGAAGGTTTGGGGAGTCGACCAATCGGGCAATTCTTCGTCCACCCTTGGCCTTCCGCAGATAAAGTCTGAAGGTTGATGCGTGAGCTAGAACGTGACCACCAATAGGCTTGGTTGGGTCTCCCCACATAGCGTCTGGCTTGGAATGAACCTGGTTTGTTACAAGGACAAGAGCGTTGTTTATGTCCGCGAGTTGCTTGAGGTCCTTTAGGTGGCGATTCAATTTTTGTTGTCTGTTTGCAAGCATTCC
>QQSG01000071.1:5617-7545 GCA_003602665.1 Candidatus Poseidoniales archaeon | reverse complement strand
CGCTTAATTTCTTCAGCGAGAAGCATTTGGTGAGCTGAGTTGTATGCTCGAGCAACGTGGATTCTGCTGAGGACAAGATCAGGGTCGAGACCGTGGCCTCGTGCCATTTGAGTAATTCGCTCGGGACGGAATGTGTCTTCTGTATCGATGTAGAACACATCGCCATCGAACCCTCCATCTTCTACTGGCATAGTACAGTTGACAGCGAGTTGATGGCCAATTTGCGTTTTCCCTGAACCGAATGCACCATACACTTCAACGAGAGCCTGTGTTTCAAATCCACCGCCAAGTAAATCATCAATCGACTGAACCTTGGATGAAAGTTTCTGGACTTCTCGACGTCGGTCAAGTAGAGCAACACCAGATACGAATCCTCCAATGTTTGCCATCTTTTTAGCGGCGTTGATGATCTTACCTGCAACAGCCTCACCAAGTTCTGCTTGGTCTGCTAAGTCACCTGGTGACATAACCGCAAGAGCGAGTAATTCGTCAAATCCAGCTTCTCTAAGTTTTTCGGCGGTTGCTGGACCTACGCCCGGTAAGTCTTCTATTGAAATCTCCGGGGCTTCATCATCAACGGCTTCCATCAAAATCTCCTCTTCTACAGGTAGGTCTTCATCCTTCTTACTTGTTGTCTTCTTCTTTTTGCTTGTTGTACTCATTGTATCACTACTCCAAACCAATGGCTGAGGGTATATCAATGACGATTTGAGGGTAAGCGTACTAGAAATTTGAATAATTTCCACTCAACGAGGACAGTATCCGCCATTTCACTTTTCATTCACTTTCAGTTTGTGAATCTTCAGTTCCACTTTCTGTTGGAAAGGGGTTTGTAGCACTTTCAGTCGCATCGTACAAAATATCAACGATGTGATTTATGTTGATTCTATCTTGACCTTGATCTATGTTGACGGATAGTTCGTGAATTTCTTTATCTGGTATGCTTAGGGAAAATTCCCACACTGCATCTTGCCCATCCGCAATCTGTTCAGATTTCATGCCCTTGCTTTCCGAATCAGCATTCGTCAATTCCCATGTAATTGTCACAGGCCCCCCACCACCAAGTGGCCCTGTTGTTGAAGGGTTCTCAACAGTGGATTGAATGGCCAATAGCTTAGGAGCGGGACCATCGTTGTCAGGTTCTGTATTGATTGCCATGACATCGGGTTGAGCACTGTTTTGTTCGCTCCATTCGATATGCTTCTCGATTCGAACGATTAGCGTCATGTTTTCTGAGTTTTCTTCTACATCAGTTGCTGTAAGAACGACTGAGAACAATCCATGGAGTTCATATTCAACGTCAATATTCGCTGTTTCATCAGCGTTCACGGTTATTGGACTACGTCCATCGCCAGGTTCTATCGAGAACGTGGCGAGATCGAATTCCGACGTGGTTCGAGCGAAATCAAAGTTCAGGGTAACACCAGTGAGGTCAATTTGTGAGCCTCCGATGAAGGTCTGCTGAATAGTGCCACTTGTTGAATCGTAATGAACAACTAAGTCAATCACGCTCTGTTCATCTTTTTCATCTGAATCGAGACAGCCAGATAGTGACGAGAGTAGCACTAGTAAAGTGAACCCTATTGCTTTCTTCCCTCCGCTCATGGTCATCGTTACACGTCATCCTTCAAGAAATCAATGCCGAACAGACCAGTTTTTGATTATCGGTGCATTGAAAGGGAAGGACCGTGGCCGTCAAAGCAGCGAGGTGGGGTAGTCTGGATATCCCGTCGGGCTCATAACCCGGAGATCGATGGTTCAAATCCATCCCTCGCTACCACTCAGGAATATTCGTAATAGTCATGCTTTGGCTTCAATGTGTCCATAGCGCTTTGTAATCGTACATTTGCAGCAGTGATTCCTTCGGAAATGTCTGAACATTCCAGACGTATTCTCTGGGATTGTTCTCTGCACTCCGGATATTTGTG
>QQSG01000071.1:3069-5509 GCA_003602665.1 Candidatus Poseidoniales archaeon | reverse complement strand
TTGAACATCATTTGCCAGAGTTTTGCAATGCTTGGTGGCAACTCCTTCTGTTTCACAAACAGACAATATAGCGAGAAGATTTCTCTGTTGAATTTTGTGGGCTTTAAGGAAGAACTTGACCGCCTTCCTTTTTTTTCCAGAAGCCAAATAGACGGTTCCAATAAGCCTCAAGTCTTCTTCCATTGGGGTTAATTTTTGCAATAATTGGGGTGCAGATTGAAGCAATGTCTTTTCCAATTTTTTACGTTCTCTCTGCAGAACAGCAGAGGCCTTGATCGCCAGTTTGTGTTTTTCACGCCGAGACAATACCTCGGATAGAATTCGAAGACCCTTGACCAAGAGAGTCTGTGTTCCAGCATCTCGAGATTTCTGAGTGAGAAGCATTCCTGTGAATTCACTGGACATGACTTCGACCATTTCGTAACGTTGCTCTTCAAAATATCGAATCATTTGCGACAATGTTTGATTCGGGTCTGACATTCCAAACATGTTGAAACCTCATTGATGACTGGCAGCAGCGGTTAGCGTTGTGGTACTGATCACGCCGTCGATTGTCCGGATTTTATGAAGAATAAATGATGAGAGAGATGTAAAATCAGGCATTACAATCTTGCAGTAGGCATCATATTCTCCAAACAGGACCATAGATTCGACAACCTCTGACATTTCAGAAAGTGTTTCTGAAATACTTTTTTCAAATCCAGGTTTTGTCGAAATCAAAACAATCGCAGTCGCCACAGAATCGTGTTCATCAATGGCGGCCATGAGTGTCGATTCGGAACCTCATGTTTAATTCTTGACGTGCTTTGGTTGAGTTTGGAGAAGGTCATGCAGAAGCCGGTTTTTGCGATTACAGGTTCGCCTGGTACGGGTAAAACAACTCTATCAAAGCAATTCTCACGAGAGCGTTTTGACTGCTTTACTGTTGAACAAATAGCCAATCAATTGGGATGCATAGAGCATCAAGAAGGCGACCTAGTCATCACAACCGACCTTCTATCGGATTGGATTTATGGAGGCGACAAAATTGCAATTATTGAAGGGCATCTTTCTCATCATTGCACTGTCGATGCTCTCATTCTTCTTCGATGCCATCCGGACGAACTAAACCTAAGACTCTCGAATAGAGACGGTTATGATGCAAAGAAAATTAAAAACAATATCGAATGGGAGATGATCGCTGGAATTTGGAGTGAGTTACTTGAGAGGACTCCTCATCTACCCATACTTGAAATTGATATGACAAATGGACTCAATGGCAAGGCCTCCATTGAGTTGTTCATGTCTCAATACAAAGGGGAAAAGACTGTCCAAGAATCAATACCACTTGCAATAGATTGGTTAGAAGACTAAATTTTGTCCGAAAGCATATGACCTTTCGATGCACCGGCGAGACTGATACCCATGGCTTTGGAACAGTTAAGGAAGCGTTGGGAAGCGATGGCTTCCCCACTTGTAATGGGTCTTGGTCGAACCAATCCTGCTTTTCTTACGTGGCTTGCTTTACCTGTAGGTATTGCAGCAAGTCTACTCGTTCTCTTCGCACCCAAGTCAGATACTGGTGCATTGATGCTCATGGGTTCTGCCCTTTTGATTGGCTTTTCGATGATTCTTGATGGTCTCGATGGGCAACTTGCTCGTCAAACAGGTCAAGTTTCTCGATGGGGAGATTACCTTGACCACACGCTCGATCGCCTTCTTGATGCAATGTGGGTTGTCGCAATCGCATCAAGTCCCGCATGGGTCGATGACCCTGCTTTAGGTTGGGCCGCAGCATGGTTTACTATACTCGGCTCTTACATGGGAACCCAAGCTCAAGCCGTGAGTGGAGGCCGAAATTACAAAGGATTTTCAAGAGCGGACCGCACAATTTTGACTATTGCTGCCCTTGCTATAACAGGAATATTCTGGCTTATTGGCGTACAAGATTATTCGGCTATGCCGGGTATGTTTGAACATCTTGAACTCAGCCCACTCACTGCCGTTGTCTTCATTTCTGGGCTCGGTGGAATGTACACCTTTGGGATCAGATTTTTACAAGCCCGCAAAGAAATCATCGAACTCGACACAACTCATCCATTAGAACAGCCGAATTCTGATGAATCCGAGTGATTCAAAACGTCTGTAATAGGGTGTTTTCATCTCTGCGTAATGCGGTATACTCTTAACAGACGGCGGCGACGTTATGTGTGATGGGTGCGAACGCGCTGAACCGGAGTCTACAACCTAAGGCAGGCCTAATGGTCCTGCTTATGCTTCTCATGACCGTTCCGTTGATACCAACATCAGCGGCTGCTGACATTGGAGATGCTTCAAAATTACAGGCTCAGGATATTGCTGCATCCTTCGATCCTGTCTCTGAAACGACAACAATAACATGGAGAAACATCGATACCTTCGACGTGGGGTATGTTGCTAATCTCCACCAAGCAACATATGT
>QQSG01000071.1:2457-3047 GCA_003602665.1 Candidatus Poseidoniales archaeon | reverse complement strand
ATCACATCTGGAACAATTGATTCTGCAACGCCTTTCGCAAATGTAACAGCCTGTGAAAGCAATGTCTACACCCAAGCATATCAGTGTCTTGGGGGCACCAATGGGACGCACCCTGGCCACTCAGCCTCTTTCCTCGTTGGCGCTGGAGTGAATGACACATACTTCTACGCAATCACAACGGAATGGATTGAAAATGAGCAATCCTATTCATCTTCCGAATTAGATTTCAATGCTTCTTCCCTTTACAGTGGAATCCAAGAAGAAACCTCTCCTGTGGAAACACCAATCTTTTTCCAAGCAGAATATTCTTTGGCAGACAGCGAAACGACCCTATCGTGGTATAACTATCATGACTTACCAAATTCTGACCCTGCCATGCCAGACACTCGAATACTTGTTTGGCGCTCCGATGGAGAAATCGGAAGGGATAACGGTGGAGCCGTTTACGAAGGCCTGCCAACAAATTATCCTGTGGAACTACTCGCAAATCTTAGTTCTGATCATTCAGAATATGTTAACGTCGTTCCAAGTAACACAAATCGTGAATCCTACTATGCGATAACATACTTTATTCCAAACGGTAGCGAATC
>QQSG01000071.1:1458-2330 GCA_003602665.1 Candidatus Poseidoniales archaeon | reverse complement strand
ACAGGAACCACAACACTCTCTTGGAGTGGCTCGACGATTGAGGATAACGAACGCTACGAGATTTACGTAGCAGGCGATAGTTTCACTTCAATTTTTGAAGTTGGCCCAAGCTTGGTTGCGAGCATCCCAGAAAACGTGAATGAGACGGGTGTAAGTCTTGAGGATCGTAACATCAAATACGAATATCCTCGCAATCTCCCGGTCGGTTCACTTGGTTCTGCAACGTACTGCATCGTTCTTGTTGATGAAATTGGGTTGTTTGATTCAAACACTTCTTCCGGCTCATGTTCTACAGTTCAAGAGGACGCATACTCAACTTGGGAAAAAGAGCCTTCAAATGTCCACGCTGAATTTATTGGCGATCGCACAATTCGTGTAACTTGGACGGATCAACTCGGTGTTGAAGGTGAAAGGTACCACATTTACTCAGCCTCAGGATTCCAACCTTCACCTCAACAATTCCCAACGGCAACAACATACCACGGGTTTGCAAATGATAACGTCGAGACATTTGATATCGTGCTCAATGAATCAGTAGTATCTGCAAACGGGGCCGTATTGCAATGGTACATCTATGTTACAAGTGAAGCACAATATGTTCACGCAACAGGATCTTATGAGTATCTTGGATTAAACAACAATTCGTTTGGCCCGGTAACCATCGATATTACAACGCCAACGAACCCGTCAATTGTTGATGGTGAAAGCAGAGGCGACCTTGGCTTCGTAGCCCTCGAATGGTACAATTTACAAGAATCCAATGAGGCCTATCAGGTTTGGAGGCATACTGGTGATCCATTCAATGGTGGTCAAACGAGTATCACGACAAGCGATGCTGAAGGCTGGGAATTGGTTCTTGACAACATAAACGT
>QQSG01000071.1:0-1364 GCA_003602665.1 Candidatus Poseidoniales archaeon | reverse complement strand
TACAACAATACGAATTCCGATATTCTTGAAGGATTGAGCGGTAATTCAATCTTGGTCCGAGAAGATACTCTTGCACCAACCGTTGAACTTCAATTGTTAGACGATGAGAATTCAGAATACACAAGCCCATCGCTCATCGCTGGAACGTATACCATCAAAATCGAAGCGAGTGAGAAGTTGAAAACAACTCCCTCGATTGAAGTGGTTTCAGATACTGGGTTCAATGTGACAGGGGGTGGCGAACTAATGACTCAAATCGCCGACAACCTACTAAATCCCAACAAAGGTCCAGAATATTCGTACAGCTTTACAATTCCTGGTTCAGCGAATGCTGGAGAAATGACATTCGAGATGACTCTCATCGATGAATCCGATAACATAGGTATAACAACAAACACAAACTATCACATTGATGCAAAGGGACCTACGGTAACAATTTATTCACCATCACCTTCATCAGAGGGTTCAAAGTATCTTTATGGAAATAAAATCAATCTGATGTTTGCTGCTGAAGATGATGTCCAAATTCTTGATCTTCAATACAGATTCACGTTCAATTACGGCGGGTTAACAGGCGTTACCAGTACTTCTCCATGGGCTGACGCTGAAGGAATCACGGATGTAGAAGAAGACATGTCTACTCTTGTAAGTGATATGGATTTCTCTGCTGGAACCTTTGATGCTGGTCAGCATGCAATCACGGTCCGTGGTATTGATACAGCAGGTAATGAAGTTTCACAACGTGTTGTCTTTGTAGTTGACTTCTGTAGAAATAACCTTGAAGGCCAAACTGTTTGCACGTTTGAGGAAGATCTCAAAGAAGAGCCTGAACCAGAACAAATTACACCATCACTGAGCGATCCTCCATATCTTTTGGTTTGGATTGCAGTTGCAGTCAATATTCTCTTGTTCATTGTCGCCCTAATGATAGTGCAAACAAGCATGTCAGGTCCAAAGAAGAAGAAGGCCGGCGAAGAAGAAGATGAGGATTGGATGTCAGAATTCATCGGTACAAGCCAAGATTTGGATATGGATTCAATTACCGGAACAGGTGCTGCAAAGGAACCTGAGAACGAAGAAAAGAAGGAAGAAGAATCTGAACCTGAACCAATGAAAGATGAAGACGATCCATTCGCAGTAAATCTCGTACAACGAAAGACTCGCCGAAAGAAGGAAGTCGTCGAAGAGATCGATGAAGATGAAGCAGAAGGAATTTTCTGGGACGATGACGATGAAGAAGAGGACGATGACGATGAAGAAGAGGAGGAGGAAGAACCTGCTCCACGTAAACGTCCAGTCCGCAAGCGACCAGCTCGCAAAGCACCAACTCGCAAGCGTCCAGTTCGCCGCAAGGCAAAAGACGA
>QQSG01000070.1:21402-24694 GCA_003602665.1 Candidatus Poseidoniales archaeon | reverse complement strand
TTAAATCCTGAAGCTAAATTATCGAGTTTCATGCCGAAATTGGGTGAAAGCCTCTCGGGGATGTCTTCTTCTCCATTTTCAGCCTTAGGTGGGCTCGGCGGGATGTTTGACGCTGAGGCAAAAGAAGAGATGGCTTCAATTAAAGATGAAGTAGAAACAAGTGAACTTATTCTTCCAGGTCTTGATGAAGCCATAGCCTTCGATGAACTTCTGAAACACGTTGAAAACCCTCTTTGGGATGTTATTGTATTCGATACAGCACCTACTGGTCACACCCTTCGATTCCTGGCACTTCCTGAATTGATTGAGGCTTGGTCAGGACGATTATTACGAATGATGCGAGTCTCTGGAGGCATTCGTTCAATGCTTTTCGGAAGAAAACAAAGTCAAGCAATGAAAGATGAACTCGAAAGGTTCCGCCGCCGTGTTCTTCACGTTCGAAGAGTACTCAGTGACGAATCTACAACTTCCTTTACACTTGTTACCATTCCTGAACGCATGGGGGTTAATGAAACTCTGAGAGCGAACACATCGTTGAAGGAATACGAATTACCTGTNACTGGATGTTTGGTAAATCGCGTGACTCCAGAACTCGACCATCCGTTCTTAATCCAACGACGAAAAGAAGAGCAAGGACACATCCAAGAATTGAATGATAAGTTGAAGATTCCGGTAACCACAATGGATCTTTTCGACGGTGAGGTCCAAGGTTTAGAGCGATTAAGAGCCTATGGCCACTTGCTTTACGGTGATATTTCTGAATTGGATATAAATTTGGGACCATACGAAGTAGGTGATCGACTTAATCATACAGTTCATCGAGGTATGTACGTAGATTCAGATGAAGATATTGAACGCATTTACCTGCACTTCCCTGGTCTTGATCGAGATGACCTCTCATTACGTAGCGAAGAAGGAATTCTCTATGTTGGCGTAAATGGTCGAGAACATGAAATACCTACACAATCACCAACAAAATCGAGTAACGTTAAGGCTAAACTTGAGAATGATATCCTTCTTCTTGAGGTTCCTATTGAGGAATGAGAACCGTTGAATTGAAAATATATCGTTGGTTGGGGTTAGTATGGCGCTTGAAGGTTTATCCAGAGGCATATTCCGTTCTCTTGGTTTCCTAAAGAGTAAGCGACGTCTCGACGAGGATGAACTTAAAGAGATGACAAAGAGCCTAAGAAGGGCTCTACAAGAAGCAGATTTCAACGTTCGACAAACAAAAGAAATTGTTGATCGATTAGAAGAAAGAATGCGAGAAGAAGAACCTCGCCCAGGAGTAACTTTGCAAACGCATGCAATGAACATCCTCTACATGGAATTGGTACGCTTACTTGGTGCTAATCATGAATTCCAACCCCGTGGCGCAACACTTCTTTTGGTCGGTCTCTATGGTCAAGGTAAAACCACAACGACTGCGAAACTTGCTGAGTGGTACCGTAAAAAGCACGGATTGAGGGTTGCTGTCATCGAAGCCGACGTTCATCGACCTGGTGCATATGCCCAACTTTCACAATTGCTTGAGGATTCCTCCGTTGTTGTCTACGGCGAACCTGATGAAAAAGACGCAACGAAAATTGTTCGAAATGGCTTGGCAGCATGTGCTTCTGCTGATTTAGTAATTGTCGATACAGCTGGTCGACATCAACTGGATGAGGAACTGGTTGTAGAACTTGAAGACATTGCTTCAATTACACGGGCTACTGAGCGCTGGCTTGTCATCGATGCACAAGTTGGGCAAGCAGCGGGTCCTGTTGCTGCATCATTCCACCAATTAGCAGGAGTAACTGGGATTGTCGTAACAAAATTGGATGGTACTGCTAGAGGTGGTGGTGCACTATCAGCAGTTGCTGCTACTGGTGCTCCTTTGGTTCACATTGGTGTTGGTGAGAAAGTATCCGATCTTGAAAAGTTTGAAGCTGACAGGTTCATTTCTCGTCTTCTTGGAATGGGAGACATCCGTGGACTCATTGATTTGGCTCCTGAAGATATGGATGAAGAAGAAGCAATGCGTCTTACTCAACGAATGATGTCTGGTCGATTTACGCTCAATGATATGTACAAGCAGATGGAAATGATGGCTAAAGTTGGTACAATCGACAAGTTGATGTCGTTCTTACCAGGAAATATGTTCGGTGGTCTTGGTGGAATGTCCAAATCTCAAAAGGAAGCTATGCAAGGAAACCTTGACCGTTATCGGACGATTATGGATTCTATGACGGGTTGGGAAAAGAACGAACCTGCAAAGATCAAAGCAGAACGAATTCAGCGTATTGCCCGTGGTTCTGGAGTTAAAGAAAAGGATGTTAGAGAACTTATTGCTCAATGGAAGCGTTCCCGTAAGATGATGAAGGGAATGGGTGGCAATCGAAAACTCAACAAACAAATGAGACAAATGATGAAGGATGGAGATATGGATATGGACCCTTCTTCATTTGGTATGTAATCAATACGTCTTAGCCAAAAGCACTCGACGCGTTGTTTCAATTCCAGTCATATGGCATGGTTGAGCATGATCGAATTCATCTGTCGCATCTCCAAGGAATGTCAATCCTGTAGCGCGTTCTATAATCTCTGAATGTGCATCTGTTCCAGCAAATGCAAACTCATAGATGTGCCCATCTTCTATTTCTCCTTCCATTGTCCAAATTCCATTCAATTCAGTAAAGGCTGGTAATGGTTGGATGACATTATCCATGTGTTGGAGAGATCGAGTGCGAAGAACGTCAGCAACTTCATCAAGACACCTTCTGGCTTCAGAAACAATGGATTCGATACTAAGTGGCTCTTTTCCTCCAGTTCTCTTGGTTGCAAATGCATTCCCTTGAGCAACATCCCTCGGGCCAATATCTAATCGTAATGGGACTCCTTTGATTTCCCAATCATAGTATTTCTGACCGGGATGTAAATCTCGTGAATCGACATGAACTCGAAGACCTGCACTTCGCAAAGTATCAGCAACTTCATGAGAAATGGCTACTGTATCGACTTCTGAGTTTTTACGAATCATCGGACAAATAACAATTTGCCATGGTGCGATTGCCGGAGGCATGATCAAACCTGAATCATCACCATGCATACCCACGACCGCTCCAAGTAATCGCTCAGACATTCCGTAAGTGGTTTGGTGGACATGTTGTTGCTTTGCGTCTAAATTCTCATATGTAATGTCGAAAGCTTTGGCCCATTGGTCTTGATAATGGTGACAACTGGCAACTTGTAATGTTCGCCCATTCGGCATAATGGCATCGATTCCAATCGTGTAATGTGCGCCAGGGAATGT
>QQSG01000070.1:12893-21320 GCA_003602665.1 Candidatus Poseidoniales archaeon | reverse complement strand
ATTTGTTGCGTAGCATCTTCTTCCGTTGCATGTGCTGTATGGGCCTCAAAGAAATGAATTTCACGAACACGGATGAACGACCGAGTCTGTTTTGTCTCATAGCGGAACGTATTCACCATCTGGTAAACTTTCAATGGAAGGTCTTTGTGTGAACGAATCCACAGCGGAAACATCGTATACATCGCTGTCTCACTCGTTGGGCGTAAAAACATAGGAACATCAAGTTCATTTTCTCCTGCATGTTTTACCCAATAGACTTCCTTTTTGAATCCGGCTTCATCTTCTTCATCACGAAGCTCATCAGGATCAACCCCTTCCTCTCTCGCTCGCTTTAGTCGGGCAACAAGAGCATTCTCTTTCTCAAGAAGATCCTCTGGAATTAATAATGGGAAGTTAACTTCTTCATGGCCTGTACGGTCCATTTCTGTATGAGTTAACGAATCGATTTGGCGCATTGCTTTCCAACCATATGGTCTCCAAACGTCCATTCCTTTGATTGGATATCGTTTGTCAACAAGATCTGCGGCCTCTACGATAAATGGATACCAAGCGTTGAAATCTTCGACTTTCGAAGGAATTCCTCTCTTTGCCTTTGCAGGATTGCCCATATACGATTGGTCGAGCACCTTGCTCATCAAGATGACGGCTGATTCTCAACGTTCTTTGTAGAAATAAGAGCAAAGACTGCTGCTCCACACCACACAATCTCAAGAATGAAAAACGCCCATTCTGAGATGAGGTATGCTCGAATTGCAAGAAGTCCAGAGCCAATGGCCATCAGCAACAAATAGATTAATCCTTTACTAGAAAGGGCATCTCTGGTCTCAAGTAAAAAGGCTAAAAGAATACTAGCCATTCCAACATAGGCAAGAATTTCAGAAAGGACATCTGCCATAACATCACGATGACTTTCTAAGCATAAAAATAGCAGCTAAAAGAGTGATACAGGCCACAATGTCTGGAATCCCAATTACACTTTCTGTAACAGGTTGACTCCATCCATTGATTGAATTCAAATCGTATAACTCCATCAAATTCATTTTTGTATTACCTTCATCAGAACATGCCTTTGTACACAATGAACCAACAAATCCAGAAAATGCTCCAAAGAGGTTGGCTACGACAAATATCAATCCTAAAATTGATGTGTAACTCATTGCACCAAACGACTTTCCTTTGCTGTCAATTACGGGCATTGGAATAGGTGCCGTTCCCAGAGGTAATTCTGGAGACGGAGCTGGAGGGTGTTCAAGAGCAACATCTCCAATCACCTCAATCATCATATTCGTTGATGGAAGAGGTGCTGAAGGGAGAGAAGGCTCGTCGAAGTCTCTCAATTTTTTAGGTGCAACTGCCTGTATTTTTATTCCATAAAGACGATCTGCTAAGGATGCAAGCGTAGGATCTTCAGCAAGTTCAGCAGCATCAAGTTCTCCATCGAGAAGTTGTTGTAACCTATCCTGAACACTTGTCATAAGCAGTCCTCGCTGGGATATGCTGGAAGCCCATCATTCATGAAGCCTCCTTTTGTGTGAAATAATCAATTCATGCATTTCCAGCTGCTTCAACTTCAGCCCAGTCTCGCATGAATCCTTCCAAGCCGCGGTCTGTTAACGGATGCGTCATTAATTGCTTGAATATCTTGGCGGGCATAGTCGCAGTATGAGCACCAAGTTGCATACACTGAAGCATGTGAGTTGGATGGCGAATAGAAGCAGCGAGTACTTTTGTCGAAATGTCATACTTTGACCATGTTTCCATAATCTCTGCAATCAAATTCATTCCATCATGACCTGTATCGTCGATTCTTCCAATGAAGGGTGATACGTACGTTGCACCAGCTTTAGCAGCCATCAATGCTTGGGATGTAGAGAAGATCAATGTAACATTGGTGTCAATTCCTTCATCAGTGAGTACCTTAGTAGCAGCAAGGCCTTCAGGAGTGCAAGGAATCTTGATAATGACATTTTCTGGTAATTCGCTCTTCAGTTGTCTTGCTTGTTCAAGCATACCTGCTGTATCCATTGCTGTAACTTCAGCCGAAATCGGACCTGAACAGATATTGGCAATTTCACGGACTACTTCTTTGAAATCTCGTCCACTCTTTTTGATAAGAGAAGGATTTGTTGTTACTCCGTCGAGAATACCCCATGCGGCAATTTCTCGAATTTCATCTACGTCAGCGGTATCTAGGAAGAACTCCATGGATACGGCTCTAGCCGACACTCCTTCAATATGACGGACGCCTTACTTGCGATGAATTGCTCGACGCGCAGCATTTGCAATGTGAGGAGCACTCAATTGCATTAATTCGAGCATCTCATCTGATTGCCCTGATTCGCCAAATCTATCTTTGACACCAACACGTTCGAGTGGAGTGGTTGAGGTCATAGAGAGATGTTCAGCAACAGCGCCACCGAGACCTCCTATTATCGAATGATCTTCTGCGGTAACAATACATCCACACCGTAGTGCTACTTCATCAATTAAACCAGTATCAAGCGGCTTAATCGTATGCATATCAACAACTGTAGCATGAATTCCTTCCCCAGCAAGCATATCTGCTGCCTTGAGAGCCTCTGAAACGAGAACGCCACAAGCAANGATGGCAACGTCGGAGCCGTTTTTCAATTCTATACCCTTTCCAATTTGAATTGAATCTTCTGGGACGTCGTCATAGAGCACTGGCGTTTTATTTCTTGCAGTTCTCATATAGGATGGGTTTGGGGAGGTTGCAAGTTGCTTGGTCAAAATTCTTGTACTTACTTCATCACTTGGATGCATGACCGTTACATTTGGAAGTGTTCGGTATATGGCTAAATCTTCAATTGATTGTGCAGATGAACCATCCGTGCCTGTGTGAGTTCCTCCATGCGAACCACATAGGTGAACGGCGAGTTTTGGTCGAGCAACTCCATTTCTCATCTGTTCAAATGCACGTTCAGTGAAAATAGCAAATGTTGATGCAAATGGGATATAGCCGCTTGAAGCCATTCCCGCTGCAACGAGAAGCATGTTCTGTTCACCAATACCGCAAGAAATTGTACGATCAGGATAGGCTTTTCTAAAGTGGAGTGATTTTGTAGATTTTCCGAGGTCAGCTTCGAGAACTACTACTTTTTTATTTTCAGCAAGTTCAAGCAAAGCCTGACCATAACCATCTCTTGTAGCGGCCATGCGGGTCATACCTTCACCCCCAATTCTGAAAGAGCTTGTGCATATTGCTCATCGTTTGGAGCTGCACCATGGAAGGATGGATTATCTTCCATGAATGATACACCCTTACCTTTTACAGTGTGAGCAATGAGTATCGAAGGTCCATCATTTGTTTCTGAGAGATAGTTCATACCTTCAACGACTTCGTTCATATTATGTCCATCAATTTCCTTTACGTTCCAACCAAATGCTTTCCACTTTGCAGGAATGTCAAACATTCTCATTTGTGTTTCACAAAAATCATCGTTCTGAATTCGATTGCGATCGAGTATGACTTTGAGATTGCCCAATTCATGATGTGCAGCAGCCATGGCTGCTTCCCAAATTGAACCTTCCTGAATTTCACCGTCACCCAACATAACAAATGCTCTTCTTTCACTTCCGTCGAGTTTGGCTGCTATTGCACAACCCATGCCGTATGAAAGTCCCATACCGAGACTTCCTGCGCTAAAGTCAACACCTGGGCACCATTTCATATCGACATGGCCTTGACAGACACCTCCAAGAACACGATACGATTTCAAATCCTCGTGTGAGATAAAACCTCTTTCTGCTAGGAGTGCATACATACCTGGGGATGCGTGACCTTTGGAAAGTATGAATCTATCACGATCTTCCCAATCGGGTTGGTCGGAGCGAACTCTCATGGTAGTTCCATAGAGGCCTGCCAGTAAATCAATCTCAGATAGGGAACCACCTGGATGCCCCGCCTGTGCTCTGTAAACCATCTTAACAATTTCAATTCTGCACTTTCGTGCTAGTTCTTCTAGTTCTTCAATAGTGGGTTGCATGGGCACCAGTAATACTATGCCATCGCCTTTGGCCTTTGATAATTACCGTGGGTATTACTTTGAATTTGGTATGAAAGAACGGACAAATCTCTTCAGTGCATGGCTAGCAGTGGTCAACATTTCCTTGCCCAAGTGCCCTCCACTTGGCAAAGCCCTGGTTGCTAACCACAAAAAGACGCCAACAAACCATGCAAAGAACAGTAACGAGATTCCTTGTGGTAATTCTGTTATGCCGAAAATTGAATCAAGATTGATATTTAGTACAATTAACACAGCAATTAAAACCCCAAGAATGGATTCTCCTGCAATAAACCCTGCACCGATTAAAACACCCCGGCTTTCGACTTCATAGGCGGCTTGTTTTGCCTCTTTAGATGGGTTTTGATCGAGTGTTCCATCGACTCGAAGATAAGCAGAGCCTATGGCTAGGGACGATAGAATGCCACCAAGCATGATTGGAACGCTCAAGCCAAGTGGCAAGTATATGCCAATGGCAACGGACATGACAGGCATAGCCAATCGAATTAACACGATTGCTAATGCTGCACCTAAGAAAACCATTGGGAGATTCATATCGCCTACAAAGGCACCTTTCACAATTGCCCCAATCAACTCTGCTTGAGGGGCAAATAATGCTTCGCTACAATCATAGAGGTTAGAAGAGTTTGGGCCTTCTGAAGCCACAATTCGTTCATTCGTTGCAATACAAGCAGTTGAAGAAATTTGGAAAGCATTGTGAAGAAGGCTAATCGTTGGACCAATCACAAAAGCACCAGTAATGACACCAACAATTTCCGCAATTTGTTGACGCCATGGGGTTGCACCAACCATATGTCCAGTCTTCAAATCCTGCATGACATCTCCTGCAATAGCCGCACTGCTCGCTACAACTGCGGCGATTAGCAATGTTGCATACATCAATTCTTCTTGCTCAAGACCAAGGAAATAAGATCCTACAATCCAAACGAGGCCTACAGTGAATAATAGAGTGGCAATGGTCATTCCAGATACAGGTGAATTGCTTGAACCCACCACACCAGCGATGTATCCTGCTACTGCCGCGAAAAAGAAGGAGACAACGGCTAAGAAAAGTGCACCTGCTAAGGAAAGAATAAGTGAACCTGTGATGTACCAATAGAAGAAGAAAGTAAGAATAACTAGAACCCCACAAACAACAGTAACCCACTTCATTGGCAAATCCTTTTCTGTTCTCAAGTGGTATTCATTGTCTGATTCATTTTGGACAAACGACTTCTTTAGACCTGAAAAAATAGTTTTTCTCATGCTCCAGAGTGTATAGATTCCACCCACCACCATTGCGCCGACGCCGACATAGCGAACTTGTTCAAGCCAGAGCGTGTAGAAACCATTTGCTAATGTATCCGATTGAGGCCAACCGTTGAGAAACCCGAGTAAGGGCACAAGGATAGCATAACCTATTACGCCTCCCAAAAATATGAATGACGCAATTCGAATACCAACAATGAATCCAACAGAAAGTAAAGCGATGGAGAGATCCATTCCCGCATACATGCGAGTTTTGAATACTTCAATTGCTCCTTCAGCTTCACTGTGTACGATTTTGAATCCCTTAACCATTAAACCATACAATGCACCAATACCGAGAGCGTATACGATAGCCAGTGCTCCGCTACCACCTTCTTCTCCAGCAACGAGAACTTCTCGGCATGCAACACCTTCTGGATATGGAAGGGCTTCCTCTACGATGAAAAGACGCCTTAGAGCAATGGTGAACATTGTACCTAATAATCCACCTAGGAGTGCTATCGCTAGAGTGGGGAACCATTCAATTTCCACCCAAATACCAATAACCAACATTGCTGGAACTGTGAAAATTACACCAGCAGCGAGAGATTCTCCAGCACTTGCCATGGTTTGTACGGCATTGTTTTCAAGAATACTAACATCCTTGAATAAGGCTCGAAGAATAAGCATAGACATAACTGCAGCTGGTATGCTTGCAGAGACAGTCATTCCTGCATAGAGACCAAGATAGGCATTTGCAGCAGTCATCAGAATGCCTAAGACAATACCGACAACAATTGCTCTGAGAGTCAATTCTAGTGGTTGTTGATCGGCTGGAATATATGGTTCTCCCAACTCGCTCATACACACCCGAGTCGTTGATGGTTTGAGAAAGATTCGGATATCAACCTTCAATTCAAGATAGAAAACACTCAAATATTTTCATGGGAAGTCCTCCATTATAATCATAAATCATAATGTTTCCCAACCGAATGGGAATCCTTGGTTTTTGACCGATTCGATTTTCATGGGTGATGTTATTGGTTCAACAAAATTGGCACGCAATGGATAGTGCAGAAGCACTTACAACCCTTGACTCTAATCCGCAAGGACTCTCTCAAAGCGAAATTATTGACCGCCTTGACAAATATGGCCCTAATCAGTTGGCCCAGCCTGAACCGACATCCGCAATTTTACGATTTTTGAGTCAATACAATGATCCGCTTAACTATCTGTTAATCGGTGCTGCACTCGTAGCGCTAGCAATTCATCCTGAGCAACCTGGAGATGCTATTTTCATCTTCCTGGTACTAACTGCAAACGCAGTGTTTGGATTCTGGCAAGAAGGTCAAGCAGAGCAAGCTATGGATGCACTCAAACAAATGAGCATATCCAATTGTGTTACGATAAGAGATGGTTATGAATCAGAAATTCCTACGGATTCACTTGTCCCTGGTGACATTGTTAAACTCGAGGAAGGACTGAACGTTCCTGCTGATATACGCTTGTTAGAAGTATATCAGTGCAGAGTGGATGAGTCCGCGTTAACTGGAGAATCGGAACCAATTACAAAACGAGTGAATCCATTAGATCCTAACACTCTCCTTGCTGATCGAAGAAACATGATGTACATGGGTACAACTGTATCCACCGGTCGTGCTATTGGTTTAGTTGTTGAAACTGGTATGCAGACTCAACTAGGTCACATTGCAAGCGATATTTCTGAGGCTGTTACCCCTAAGACTCCTCTCGAACTAAAGTTAGAATCCTTGGGTCGCTTCCTTGGATTCATTGCTTTAATTGTAGCAGTACTTCTCGTATCGATTAAAATGATTCTTGCTATAGGTGGCGATAGAAGCCTTTGGGAAGTTGCAGTCGACCAGTTTATTGTAGCAATAGCCATATTTGTAGCCATTGTACCAGAGGGTTTACCGATTATTCTCGTCATTACCTTAGCTCTCGGAATGCGTAATATGGCACGCCATAAAGCCATCATCCGCCGCATGAAAGCAGTCGAGACATTGGGATCGACCACTGTCATATGTTCTGATAAGACAGGTACACTGACCAAAAATGAAATGACTGTACGACAACTCCATACTGTAGAAAGCCTATATGATGTAAGCGGAGATGGATTCAGCCCAAAGGGTACCTTGATTAACGATGGTCAAGAATTATCTGACCAGGATATGTCCTCGCTCCAAAGCGATCAATCCTTCAGACTTCTTGCAGCCTGTCTATCGCTCTGTCATAATTCTCAGATTTCAAAAGTAGAAGGTCGCTGGTCTGCAATAGGTGATCCGACGGATTCTGCTTGCGCAGTCCTTGGATGGAAATTGAATGGACATATCGGAAAATTTGCACAACGTCATCCAAGGATTCACGAGTTCTTCTTCAATACCGACCGAAAAAGAATGTCTGTGATTCATGAATATGAAGGTGAAAGGTGGGTCTTTGTCAAGGGAGCTGCAGGCGGATTTGTACCAATTACAAGTCATCGCTTCAAAGAAGGAAAGATTGTACCAATCGAAAAACCTGACTTTGAAAATGCACAGAAAGTAAACGAATCGATGGGTTCTAAATCTATGCGAGTTATTGCTTTAGCAGCTCGAAAACTAGAACCAGAAGAAGACATCGAAGATATTGAAGTGGTCGAAAGTGGATTGATTTTCTTGGGTCTTGTTGGAATCATGGATCCTCCAAGGCCAGAGGTTCGTGATGCAATTAAAATCTGTCAAGATGCTGGAATCAAGGTAAAAATGATTACTGGAGATCACCATTTAACTGCAGCAGCTATTGGAAAGGAACTTGCCATCAATACTGGAGCAGAATCTCCTGTAAGCGGTGAAGAACTTAGGCAAATGTCAGATGAAGATCTCTCATCGAGCGTAGAAAGTTCAATTTTCTCCAGAGTGACTCCAGATCAGAAAATGAGAATCGTCGCTTCATTGCAAGAAAAAGGAGAAATTGTAGCAATGACTGGAGATGGCGTCAATGATGCACCTGCATTGTCAGGTGCGAATATTGGTATTGCAATGGGTATTGCAGGAACGGACGTGGCCAAAGACGCTGCCGACATGGTTCTTCAAGACGATAACTTTGCAAACATAGTACATGCGATTGAAGAAGGTCGGAAAATATACCAAAATATTCG
>QQSG01000070.1:7147-12835 GCA_003602665.1 Candidatus Poseidoniales archaeon | reverse complement strand
TCAACGTTTATTTTTGGATGGAATTTACCTTTGACGGCGACTCAAATCTTAGTCATTAATATCTTGATGGATGGACCACCTGCCGTGGCTCTCGGTGTCGAAAAACGTCATGGAAATGTCATGGCCCGGCCTCCTCGACCTGTTGATGAAGGGTTACCTAATTCGCGTGACATTAGCCTGATATTCTACTTAGGCGCTGTTATGGTTATTGGGACTCTTATCATCTTCTACCTTGCTGGTGGTGGGGTTCAGACCGCAGATCAATGCACATTGGGTCCTCTGGATACAAATGAGTATGCATGGATGAATGATTGTGTAGCTGGAAACGAAAATGGTATCAGTGCTTGGGAGAACTATGGTGATGATTTGTTTTCTCAAGCACAAACAATGACCTTTGCTGTCTTTATTGTGTACCAACTCTTCAACGTTCTCAATTGCCGTTCTGGTGATGCGAGCTTGTTCACACTTGGTGTCTTTTCTAACAAAGCCATTAATTACGCAATTTTGATTTCTGCGAGTCTTCTCTTTGTATTCGTCCACTTTGCATCTAGCACGATTCCTTTCGTAGGGATTGAATTTGGTAATCTATTGAGTACAACATCTCTTGAATCATCAGATTGGTTTGTTCTGACGTTAGTTGCATCGACAGTGTTTTTGATTGAAGAATTCCGTAAATTCATGGTCAATAACGGATTTTTCAACGTTCGTCGCTGATTGTGGTCTCATCCACATCTTGATGAAGAATGAGCGTGAGGGCTGGATATGTCCAAATGGAAATCTGCCATCATTGATGCAGATAGAAACAAGGATTGGAAAGATCGCCTAAAGACCTCCATAAGGCAGGTTCAGTGGTCAGAATCATTACAACTCATCGTTGACAAAATACTTGATGATGAACAACTCAATGTAACAGATGGATGTAATCTCTTTGAAACAAAAAACTTGAATGAGTTAGGACATCTTGCTAATTTGCACAAGATTGCTATGTTTGGTAACAATGCATATTTCAATTCGAATGTTCATATCAACCAAACGAATATTTGTGTACTTGCATGCAGATTCTGTGCGTTTAGAAGAGGACCAAAAGCATCTGATGCATATGCATTATCAATCGATTCATATCTTTCTGAACTCGAAAAATATTCCTCATACGTCAATGAAGTACATTCAGTTGGAGGCCTACATCCAGAGTGGGATGTGGATCATTATTGTTCCTTATTCAAGCGAATCAAAGAAGAACATCCTCATGTTTCTATCAAAGCACTCACTGCCGTTGAAATAAAACACTTATCGCAAGTCTCTAGTCTATCAATAACCGAAACATTGTCGAAGCTTCAAGATGCAGGTTTAACCTCTTTACCAGGCGGCGGTGCAGAAATTTTAGATGATGGTGTGCGTAACATTATCTGCAATGGAAAGGAATCGAGTCAAGAATATCTCGATATTCATGAAGCAGCACATGATATTGGGTTGCCGAGTAACTGCACGATGCTCTTCGGGACAATTGAAACTGCTAAACAACGAATAGAACATATGATTCAATTAAGGGATTTAGGAGCCAAAACCAATGGTTTCCAATGTTTTGTTCCGTATCCATTCCTACCAGATTCTACACGGCTGCCTATGGCACAGTTGTCAACTGGCCAAGAAATTCTTAGGGTGATAGCGATTTCCCGCATAATGCTCGATAGTATACCTCACATCAAAGCATATCGAATGAACATTGGAGATTCTATGGCAGAACTCGCATTGCAATACGGTGCTGATGACATTGATGGGACCGTCAAGCAAGAATCGATTATGCATCTAGCAGGCTCCAAAACACCTCTCAATTATGGTGTGAATCAATTAGCTAAACTCGTTACTCGATCTGGCAATACACCCATCAAAAGGAACACGACGTATACAGAGTTCGAAGAATTTGTACCAGCGAAGGAACCACGTAGGTTACCCGTTGTTTGAGGAATTACCATGAGTACGGGAAATGAACTTTTGTGGGTCAATACAATCGGCCGAGTTGCATTCATGAATTGTGATCCGTTGTTTCTTGGACTTGATTCCAAATTTAATGTCCTACCAGCACCTCCTTCATGGTTAACAGGGCACTTGTTGAGAAGAGATTGTGTTCTCGCTCCAATACCTGCGGCAGACTTTGCACGTCATCATCAAGAACTCACTCTCATACCTGAGATTGGCATTAGCTCCAAAGGCGAGGTTGGTAGCGTACTTGTTTTTGGAAATCGCCCTGTCGAGGAAATGAGGGATATCGCAATGCCGAGTGACTCAGCATCTTCTGTTGCTTTACTCAAATATTTACTAAAGGTAAGAGGGCTTGATCCGCGTCCTGTTGAGATGGGTCCTGACTTAGACAGCATGCTAAATCGATGTGATGGTGCATTACTGATAGGAGACAGAGCACTGGATCGAGCAAAGACCAATCCCGAACTTGTTCAGTTAGATCTTGGACAAGCATGGCTCGAACATTCAGGTCATCCGATGGTGTTCGGAGTATTTGCTGCAAGAAAGGATACCCCAATAGAGTTCGTCAAAACTGCTCATGCAGCTCTGATTGAACGTCTCACTTTGTTTGAGAACGATCCATTAACCAGAGAACAGGTTATTCTCAACGCTCATCAACAATCAGATATGTCAGTGGAACGGTTAAACCGATACTTTGGTGAAGTATTCAATCGATTAGATGAAGAACATGTTTCCGGACTTCAAGAATACCTTAACTTGTGTTGTGGCATGGAAGGAAAGATTGAATTCATGTGGTGATTAATTCTCCCCATATCGGTTCAAATTATCGGACATTTCGACATCTTTAACATCCGTTGATTGCCTTACTGCTCTACGCTTTCGTACTTTTGGTTTCACTTCGTCTTCAACTAAGCGACGTCGTTTAGATACTTTGACGGTTGTATCTTCTTCAGTGGCTCTTGTTCTTCTTTTTCTTTTTACAGGAACAGGTTTTGGATTTATTTCAGACCGTACTGATCTTGATCTTAACCGAGGAGTACCATTTCTTGGGATTTCCTCCTCTACGGATGTAGAATATTCGATTTCCTCTAATTCATCAAATGCTGTATCGTCTATTTCTTCATCATCGTCGAAATTCGATTCTTCATCTTCCTCTTCATCATCTAAATTTATGGAATAAGAATCTTCTTTCTTCATGAATTTAGTGACTAAAATTACAATGGCAAGCATTGTTGTTATTGTTAGTGAAATGAACCACCAGGAAGCGAATACCGATGTGTCTACCAAGTTCTCATCATCGATAATTTTCTCCTCGATCAAACTCAATGAAATAGATTCTTCTTGTAAAAACCATGGTGAAAAGGTATCGGTTTCAAATCCTTCACCAGAAAGTGAAACAGACATTGGGTGCTGCTCACTCAAACTTGTCATACTTCCCTGTACAGCAGTAGGCTGGTACAGAATACGAACATTGTTTCCTTCGGTTAAAATTTCTCCCGTTATGTTAAAATTGGTTGTTATCGAATACCGGATATGTGTTCGTTCATCATCCGCTTGTGTCAATTCCATACCCGATGCAATGCTACAACTCATTGAGATGTATTCAAGGGACAACCCTTCGATATCAATGGCCTCAAAAATTGAAGACGAATAATTCTCTTCATGGATGTTATCGCAGTATGAGTTAGCAAACAGTAACGCCTCTTCAGTTGACAATTTGATGTCCGAATCCAGTGAGTATCGTGATAAATCTCGGATTATAGACGAATCGTGTTTGTTTAATGTGAAGGTCTCTTTTACCTCGAGCGCAGTTTCATTGAAAATCAAATTCATTGACCTCATGAAATTTTCATCAGGTAATAATTCGCAACTGAATGTTCCTGCTGTATCACAATTGAGGTCCCATATGTCTTCAATCCCATCACCATCATCGTCATCATCGATTGAATTTGGTATTCCGTCGCTATCAAAATCCGAGCCAGATTCTCCGAGTCCATTACGAACATGTACTGTACGGTAGGTCGCAACGTGATCAGTAGTTGATGTAAATAGGGCCAACTCGATATCTCCAGAAGCCGATTCGAATAGAGCAAAATCTGTGGATTGATGGAAGAGGGAAACTTCAGAAAGTTTTGTTGAATCTGAGGAGTCATATTTCGTGAGAAATTGACCTGAATCCGTTCTATGGGCATAGACATATTGTGCGCTTGAAGACCATGTGTAGGAAATAATACCGGGAGTTTCTAACGGTCTAAGTTCTGAACCTGATAGAGTCCATTTTCGAATCGTATCTCCATCTATACTCACTGAAAACATTGACTCTGTCGGATCAAAGGAGCAGTGATTAACGCTACTTCCAAGGATAAATTCATGATGAATGTAATTTCCATCAGCGCTCCAAATAACGAGTCGCCCAGTTTCGTCGACTGCCATAACGTGCGACCCTGATGGTGAAATGTCGGTGCAAACTATACGGCCAGATAGATTACCTGAATACTGAACTTCTGTACTCAAATCTTCTCTGTTGAGTTTAATTATCCCTGAAGTGGGGTGATTCGTAATCAATGATGCACCATTATCTGTCCACGACAAAAGCATCGCATTTGATGCAGTTGTTTGTGATGATATTTTGGTATTGAAGGTGTCCGCATCGAGGACGTGGATGGTGTCAGTTCCGGCGCTACTATCCCTAATGGTTAAGGCCAGCCTAGTTCCGTCAGGTGAGAGTGCGGTTGACAATATCTCTTGGTCGAATACCTTGGATTGAATCGTGTTTTGATCGCTTGTTGAATATTGAATTAATGTGTTTTCAAATGAAGCATAAGCCAATGTCCCGTTTTCATTGATTTCAATCGTCCTGGACCCGCGATTATCTAGCTCCGAATCGTATGTCGATTCAAAAAATAAATTACTCGTATCGGCTGCAATGATCGGTGAAAGGAAAAGGATTGACATGGAGACGACGAGGAATCTCCACATCGACAACTTCCCCATGTTTGATAATGACCAAAGCGATACTTAAACAATCCCATCTGTGTATCAAATCTGATACTTAGTTGTATAAAATTTTCATCGGTTAGTTCATGAAGGTCTTCAAGTTGGAAGTATCATGGCATCTTTACCTCTTGATGATAATGGCAACATGATTGTTCGAATCGGACACTCTCCCGACCCTGATGATGCCTTCATGTTCCATGCAATGACGACAAATGCTTTCCCTACACCAGGTTACAATTTCGTACATGAACTACAGGATATAGAAACTTTGAATCATAGAGCAATGCGTCAGGAACTGGAAGTGTCTGCCGTATCTATACACGCTTTTCCTGATATCGCTGAGCATTATTCCTTGATGAATTGTGGAGCCTCCATGGGAGAGGGATACGGTCCAATGATTGTTTCGAAACAAGGCTTAAGCCTGGAGGATGCTAAAAATTCTGTCATAGCAGTCCCCGGGATGAAGACTTCCGCCTACATGGGGCTAAGATTAGCATGGGGTGATGTACAGGTTGAAGTGGTTCCTTTCGATGAAATTATACCACGCATCTTGGATGATACATATTCCTGTGGTCTCATCATTCACGAAGGTCAACTCACATATGTCGAACACGACTTAAATGTCCTAATCGATTTAGGTGTTTGGTGGAATGAGCGCACCAATGGATGGCCAATGCCTCTTGGTGGCAACGTCGTTCGCAGAGATCTTGG
>QQSG01000070.1:708-7056 GCA_003602665.1 Candidatus Poseidoniales archaeon | reverse complement strand
GCTTGGGGGAGAGGTATCGATGATGAAACAAATCAAAAATTCGTTACTATGTACGTCAATGATCGAACCATTGACTACAAACCGGAAGGCCGGGCTTCTGTGCGTCAATTCCTAAAAGAAGGAAAAGAAATCGGATTAATCGATTCTACTTTCTCAGAAGAATCAATGCAATTCATTGGTGCCCCAGAGGAATAGGTGATCCCATGGGTGAAAGGCCTGCAGTCAGCGAATATGGCTCTGTCGACCCAGCTCCTGCTTCTCATGAAGATGACATGCTTCAGATGAAATCGGTATTGCTTGATGACTCTGCACGAATGTTTGAACGTATGCGGGTTGTTTTCAAATTCCGAAACATTCGCACAGTCGAATCATGTCTTGCACTTTGCGAAGCATTCACTACAGATAGTGCGTTACTGCGTCATGAGTTAGCTTACGTCTTAGGTCAAATGCAGATGGACGAGGCTCTTCCCGCTCTTATCGATAGGCTATCTGATGTCAGTGAACATGTCATGGTTCGTCATGAAGCAGCGGAAGCCCTTGGGGCTATAGGGAATCTACTCGCCCAACCGGTTTTGGAAAAATACCTTTCAGATCCTTTCGTAGAGGTTAGTGAATCATGTGAAGTGGCTCTCGACCTTTTGGATTGGGTTGCTAAAAGTTCTATTTCTGAGCACTGAATCAATCACGACATTTTAGAACCTTAGCCGATAGGAAGGACTGGTGAGGAGATGCCACACGAACACGTACAATTAGCCCAAGCACCTAACGGAGAGATTGGGCCACGATGCCATGACTGTGGAATTCGCTTGACTTTTGGTTCCTCAATGGTCCATAATGAACACTACTATTGTTGGGAACATTATGTAGAAAAGACCGGTGCTGATTCTGTTACAGAAGTCAGTGCTACGGAACAAAAATTTTACATCAAAAAATAATTGGGTCTCGTTCAATAACTGTGACCCTTTAGTTGAATCATGGCATCTCAAGGGTGGGCACGTTTTGCGCATCGCTTTGGCCGATATTATCAGTCATCTCAATTTTGGCGTCCACCACGTATGTCGATGCGAGAGTGGATGTTTATCCCCTTTGGAGGTTCTCCACCTCTAAGACATCGAGCGTTCAGAGGCGAATCTGAATTAAGACAATTTCTTTCCGAAAGAGCAATGCACTCTTGTTTCTATTCTACAGCGTATTGGAACAAACCCTATGAAATGAAGATGGATGCTAAAGAGTGGCAAGGTGCCGATTTGATTTTTGATTTGGATGGTGACCATTTACCTGGTGTTACCGATAGAGATTTTCCTGGAATGCTTGATGTCATCCGAGATCAAGCTCATGCCCTATGGAATGATTTCCTGGAACCTGAATTCGGATTCAAAAAAGAATTTTTACAAGTGACATTCTCAGGGCACAGGGGATTCCACCTCCATTATCGAGACCCATCTCTCTTTCACTTGGATTCGGAAGCAAGAAGAGAACTTGTATCTCATATTCGAGGTGAAGGGGTGGATGTTTCAGGTGGTTTGGCTCAATATAATGACGCCACCTCCAAAGGATGGTCTAAGCGAATTCGAAGTCAAATTCCTACGTTGATCGAGAAATTGAGAGACATCGCAACCAATGCTGAAGATTCAAAGGCGACACTCAAAACGCTACATCTTGAACTAAAGGAGCAATTACGCAGAGAGGGTAAACCTGGACGTGGAATTGGCTCAATTCAGAAGTTAGCAGATCTCTTTGTACATGAGGATCGATTACAACGTGTCCTCGATGGAAAATTTGCAGCGCTTGGAAAATCACAGGGATTGTTCTTGGATTTGGTTAAATCCGATGCATCAATCGTACTCGGAGCAGCAGGTGAAACGGATGAAGTCGTAACGATTGATGTCCGTAGACAAATTAGATGGCCTACATCACTCCACGGAAAAACTGGTATGCGAGTGACCGAATTTGAGTTAGAACGTTTAGATCCAGATCGATCAAATCCTTTTGACGCATTAAATGAGGCCTTCATTTTTGGAATGGATAAAAATCTTAAAATTGAAATTACAGTTGAAGACGCAATTGTTCGTTTTGGTGATCAATCGCATGAAGTCAATCAAGGAGATGTGCTCGACGTTTCCGAATCCGCGGCTACATTTCTCTGTCTCAAGGGCTGGGGTTCTCTAATCTAATCATTTCATTGAAATCAATGATTTCTCATATGCTATTTGTGGGAAGGTTCAAGGGCAGTATCATCTCCAATACATTTAGAGGTGAGCCGATGCGCCGTAAGAAAAAGAACAAATCGCAAAATGTTCCTGCCACACCATTGCCTCCAATGCCCGGAATGCCCCTACCACCACTCGCAGGCGAACAGCCTCTTCCAGGGGCGCCCTTGCCTCCATTGCCGACACCACAAGTCGAATTACCAATTGCGCCTGTTCCGGTCCCTCAACCACTTCCAGAAGCCCCAGCAATTGCGCCTTCTGTCCCTCAGCCAGCCCCACCACTCGAAACACCAAGCAAAGATACGAACGAATACGGGGACCTGTGGGCAAAACGCTCTGCAAAACCTCTTCCACAAATTTATGGTGCTATCGACAGACTTGGATCTGGAGAAGCAGGTTCTCTCCTTGACCGTTATTCAGACAGATTCGGCCACTCCTTAGACAGAGATATCATCGTTTTGAGGAAAAAAGAACGTGAAGAGGCCTTAAACGAGATTCGCTCTGAACCTGTTGTTGAATTACTTGATGAAGAAGAACCTGACCGTCTTTCTGAAGTGGAAAATGAACTCCGTTCCCTCAAACCGCAATATGAAGCAGCAAAAGCCGCTCAAGACAAAGCATCTCTCAAAACACTCGTCCCTCAACTCGAGGCGTTAATGCGCGAAAGAAAAGAACTCAAAGGCATTGCATCAACTCCTAAACCAAAGAAGGTCGCACCGGTTGAAGTTTCCGTAGAGCCTGAAGAAGAAACTGAAATGGATGATGCTGATCATCTCTTTACGCAATTCTTTGGTATCGTTAATGATCTACTAGGCGATGAATTGCCAGAAGATGCAATTGAATCCTTCATGGCTTCGGATGGCTTCGAATTGTTCAAAGAAGTTGGGGCAGACCCAGCCGCTATTGACGATGATCGTCGCGGAGAATTCTTCAAAATTATTGATGAACAACTCGGTAATATGCCTGATGAATCAATAAATTCATTCGTAGAATCAGGTGATTTTGCATTGTATAAGCAAATCTCGCAAATGTACGCATAGGTAAAGTGATAATATGGGATTACTCGATAAAGTCGAAACGAAAGATGAAGATGTCAAAAAGGCCAAACCGGTCGCTAAGGCTGCAAAGGTTGCTAAGGCTGCAAAGGTTGCAAAGGCTGCGCCTAAGAAAGCTGCACCGGCTGCTAAGAAAACAAAGAAGGAATCGAAGCCTAAAGTCAAAAAGGCTCGCCCTGAAGGTCTATCTTCTGAGTTTGAAATAGCATCGAGTTTGAATCGAGTCATTTCATGGTGGGTAAATTTCACTGTAAATTTCTCCATTCTAATCGGCGCACTCGTCATGTCCGTTACCACCGGTGGGGCTAGTGGTGGTTTTGCAACGACACTTCTATTCGCAGGTGCAGGTCTAATCTTCATCTTTAACGGAATCGTATTACCAATATGGACTGGACGTAATCTTGGTCAATATACCTCCTCAACTCGATATATTCGTGGTGATGGATCCAAGCCTCTGTTCCTTCATGGATTATTTGTCAATAATATCGGTGTCTCATCCCTAATTGGTTTCATCATGGTATTCACACAAGCTGGTAAATTAGCAGATGGAGGTACTCCTATCGTATTAACCTCAATCGGTGCTATTCTGATGATACTATGGATTGTTAACTGGCAATTCTCTCGAAACAGTGATTTGCGGCAAGGTCTCTTCGATCTAATGTTTGGAGCCTATCTCGTACGATATGTTTCAGAAGGCGGAGAAACCTCTGGATTCCGTGCTCGATTGGAAAGTATGAGTCAATTTGGAGACAAGTATGCTCAACGAGTTGAAGATAAGAAAAAGGCAAAATTGGTCTCTTCGGAAGAGAAGGACGATGAAGAAAAATCTGATTCTGAATCCGAAGATTAACTTTAATCATATTACGACTGATTAGTCATGTTGATTAAGCGTTTCAGGCCTTTCTTTCTCCATTTATTTGTATGGGCTTTTGCTTTATGTCTCACATTGTATCTTCCTCTTGATTTAACAATTGTAATGATCTTTACTCTTCCGATTATCATCATTGATCTCTGGTTAAGTTTTACACTTGGCCTCATGTTGATATTGCCCGTTCAAAGGACCGAAACGGAAGTTCCAGACCACTTGGTTTTTGAGGAACATTACAATGACGAATATCCAGTTCGCTGGCTAAGAACGCCTATAGACGATACCAAACCCTTGGCCATACTCATCCATGGATGGAACTCAAGAGCATTGAATATGGAAGGTCGTTCCCAAGTTTATCTTGATTCTGGTTACAATGTACTCCTCTTTGAAATGAGAGCGCATGGTGGAAATCTTCCGGTTGATCACTGGGCAGCTATGCATGTGTGTCATGATTTTGAGAAAATGATGGAACACTATTCAAACAACGGATGGCTCAAGAATGGTTTCATTGTACACGGTCATAGCATGGGCGGTTTCATTGCCCAACGTGGATTGAGAGATGAGTTAGAAACATCTCGTCATCTTAAGGGAGTTATTCTTGAATCACCAGTCACTTCCTATTCATTGATCAACAATAGAACATGCGAGGTTTTACGGATTCCAAAAGTTCTGCATCCTTGGATGATGAAGAGGTTACTCCGTCACTACAATTCAATGAATCAATTACAATATCAAATTAGTGATGTTGAATTCCTGGAGTCTCCACAATGGGGTCTTCCTGACGCACCCACGCTCCTTGTTCAGGCACAAAATGACAAAACCCTTGGACAAAAACATTGGAAGCATTTGGTCGAAGTACATTCTACAAGTGATTCTAACTTCACATATCATATCGTAGAGAAACTCAAACACAGTCAGGAACGTACGAATGAAGGTAGAGATGAGTTAATTCTTAACTGGATGAAAGAGGAATCACTCATCTTCTGAAGGACTACTCGCTTGTTCTCGAGCCAGTTCTCTCATATCATCAACTTCATCCAACTCATCTACAATCTCTTCTCCAAGGAGAGTTTCGAGAACATCTTCCATAGTAAGGATTCCAGAAGTCCCTCCGAATTCATCACGAACAACTGCAAATTGTTGTCGTTCACCGAGGAACATTTCGAGAGCAGAATCAACACTTTGGTCGATTGCAATAAACTGTACTGGTTTCAAGAATTCTTCGACAAGCCTATCCCACTCATCACGGCTTGCAGCAACAAGGAGTTCGGATCGGATAACTAGGCCTTGAACATCATCAATGGATTCATCATAGACAGGTATACGCGAAAATCGAAGAACTGGGTTTTCATCTAGCACTTCGCGTATGGATTTATCCTTGTGAAGTGCTGAAACGACGACACGAGGAGTCATTACTTCAGTAATCGGTATTTCTCTTAATCTCAATAAGTTGAGTATGACAGTTTCTTCATCCTCCATGAGTGCTCCTTCTTCCTCACCAAGGTCTGCTAATGCTGCTAAATCGTCTCTTGTAACCAATTGCCCGTCTGCACTTGGAAGGATCTTCTTCATCCATTGGATAGGAGCTACGATAAAAACGAGCAATGATGTAATTACAAGCAAACTTCTTCCAGTGAGCAATGATAATTGGCGCCAGTACGCCGTTCCTAGGGTCTTAGGAATTATTTCTGAAAGGAACAGCACAGCAAGTGTTAGCAATATCGATGCTATCGTCAAATATTCATTACCGTATACCTCCTGAACCTGCGAACCAACACCGGCAGCACCCATAGTATGTGCTATGGTATTCAGTGTTAGGATAGCAGTGAGGGGTTTTACTGCATCATCCGCCTTCAACTTGGACCAAATAGGTCCTCGTTTATCTGATTCTTTTTGCCAAACAGCAACCTGAGTATTGGGGACTGATAAGACGACTGCCTCAAGAATAGAGCATAGAAATGAGACTCCAATAGCCAAAATTGTATAGAATATCAGTAATTCAATGCCCATGATGAACGAGTTCTCCTTTCCGCAGGATAACAGTCCTAAGAGGACAAAGTTATTCAAAATGACGTTTGTTTATTATCATTGAGGGTCGAGTTGAAAATGGTTGATTTGTTGGAATGTCCATGAGCGATGGAGACCACGTGTTAATTTGCGTGGCATGGCCCTATGCGAATGGACCACTGCATCTAGGTCATGTTGCAGGATGTTA
>QQSG01000070.1:0-542 GCA_003602665.1 Candidatus Poseidoniales archaeon | reverse complement strand
TTACTCGATCTCGGATGCACATGGATGCCTAATGTAGATCCGAGAGGGATTGATTATGGAGGCTCCCTCTTCAATCGAACAACCGATTCCGAACACAAACAACGAGTTCAATCTAATTTTAAAGACCTATACGATGCTGGTTTTTTTGAGTTAAGAACCATGCAGCAATATTATGAATTAAATCCCTCGGGTGGAGGGAGGTTTCTTCCCGATAGATACATCGAAGGAACATGTCCCAATTGCAATGCTGAAGGTGCAAGAGGCGATCAATGCGATAGTTGTGGCACAACATATGAATCTTCTGAACTTCTGAACCCTATTTCAAAAATGAATCCGACCTTCGAAGTTGAGATTAGAGATACTGAACACCTTTTCTACCGCCTAGATCTCTTTCAGGATGCACTTCAAAAGCACGCAGAACAACGTCAATCTGTTTGGAAACCTAATGTCCGCGCCATGACAAAACAATGGCTTGACATGGGTCTTCGTCCGAGAGCTGTTACGAGAGATTTAACATGGGGCATTGAAGTACCTATCGAAGG
>QQSG01000007.1 GCA_003602665.1 Candidatus Poseidoniales archaeon | reverse complement strand
CCTTCGCCCTGAAGTGTGGTAACTAGGTTGGCTTGGCTTAGTGCTGCAACCAAAGCAGTGTGAACTCCTGTTGATTGTGCAGTTGCTGGGATGTCTGCGAGATCTGCTGGAGGCATCAATACTTTGTCAATGACGTGAATGACACCGTTTGAAGACTCTACGTCGGCGGTTGTTACAACTGCATCGTTGACCTTGACTTCTGCAGCACTAACAGAGAAAGTAAGTGTGTCTTGGTTGAGGGCTGTTGCTTCCATTCCGTCAGTCAGATCAGTAGACATGACTTTTCCTGAAACGACGTGATATGTGAGAATGTCAACAAGAGTTGCGTTCTCCTCATCGGTATCGAACGTTGTTAAGTCGATTCCAGCATCAATAAATGCTTGATCTGTTGGAGCGAAGACCGTGAATGGTCCGGTTCCTTGCAGGGTTGTTACCAAATCTGCTTGTGTCAGAGCCGCGACCAATGAGTCGTGGACTCCGGTTGCAGCAGCGTTGGTTGGTATGTCATCAGTTGCATCCGCAGTTACAGAAAACGGCAGACTGGATACAAGTAGGCAGGCTATTAGGGTGTACACGATTGATTTGCGCATTGCCATCAAACGCCATTGAAGAGTTTATAATAGCCTGTATTTAGATAGAAAACGTATTCAAATCAAAAAGGGGACCGGTAGTCCTCTACATCTTGTGCAATTCTCAACAATTGGTTGTATTTTGCCACTCTGTCCGAACGAGCCGGAGCACCGGTTTTGATTTGTCCGGCTCTCGTGCCAACCGCCAGGTCGGCAATTGTTGTGTCTTCAGTCTCTCCGCTACGATGAGATACCACGTTACGATAGCCATTTGTTGTCGCAAGTTCCATTGCTTCGAGAGTTTCAGTTACTGTCCCGACTTGGTTAACTTTCACAAGCATTGCATTTGCCGCCCCTATTTCGATACCTTGCGCGAGCCGCTCAGATTGAGTAACGAAGAGATCATCTCCTACAATTTGGACCCTATGCCCTTCTTGTTTCGTCAAAGAAGTCCATCCAGCCCAGTCGTTTTCACCAAGTCCGTCTTCGATTGAAAGAATAGGGTAAGCATCAAGCCATTCCCCGTACATATCAGCCATCTGATTTGCNNATTCTCAACAATTGGTTGTATTTTGCCACTCTGTCCGAACGAGCCGGAGCACCGGTTTTGATTTGTCCGGCTCTCGTGCCAACCGCCAGGTCGGCAATTGTTGTGTCTTCAGTCTCTCCGCTACGATGAGATACCACGTTACGATAGCCATTTGTTGTCGCAAGTTCCATTGCTTCGAGAGTTTCAGTTACTGTCCCGACTTGGTTAACTTTCACAAGCATTGCATTTGCCGCCCCTATTTCGATACCTTGCGCGAGCCGCTCAGATTGAGTAACGAAGAGATCATCTCCTACAATTTGGACCCTATGCCCTTCTTGTTTCGTCAAAGAAGTCCATCCAGCCCAGTCGTTTTCACCAAGTCCGTCTTCGATTGAAAGAATAGGGTAAGCATCAAGCCATTCCCCGTACATATCAGCCATCTGATTTGCTGAGAGAACGTTTCCGTCCATATGGTAGCCATCTTCTTTCAAGAATTCTGTTGCTGCAACATCGAGTGCTATCCCTACATCTTCTGTTGTATAGCCTGCGCCTTCTATAGCTCGAACCATGTACTTCAGCCCATCTTCATTTGTAGGGAGGTTTGGAGCAAATCCTCCCTCATCGCCAACACCGCCAAGTAGCCCGTCTGCCTTGAGTTCACTCTTGAGTTGGTGATAGATTTCAACTCCTGCCCGTAAGCCTTCTCCGAATGTATCGAATCCGTGTGGCATGACCATGAATTCTTGAACATCGACGTTTGAAGCTGCATGAGCACCTCCATTGAGAATATTGAGCATTGGAACTGGCATTTGTCCACCAGCAACACCACCGATGTATTTCCAAAGAGGAAGTTCGTGGCAAGCTGCTCCAGCGTGGAGACAAGCAAGAGATGCCCCGAGCATTGAGTTCGCACCAAGTGTGGATTTATTTTGAGTTCCATCGAGTTCAATCATCACCTCATCGATGATTCTTTGTTCATCTACAGGCATCCCGACCAGTGCTTCTGCGATCTGATTGCGCACGTTATCTACTGCAATATCGACCCCTTTTCCGAGCCATTTCTTAGGATCGTTATCTCGCATCTCAAGCGATTCATGTTGACCTGTTGAGGCTCCTGATGGCACCATTGCTCGCCCCATTAATCGTCCATCAACGTAGCAGTCAACTTCGACAGTTGGGTTTCCTCGGCTGTCGAGGACCATTCGTGCATCCAATCCAGAGATATATTCGGACATTGCTCTCAAACCTCCCAGTTGTTCGCGCTCTTTGAATCAAACGGGTCTTCAATTTCTATCTCTTTCCTTTTATTTCAGGGTCCTTTTTGTTGTTTTTTGTCAATTATTATGTTCTTTTTTACTTTTTCAGGCGTGAAAAGGTTTGATATACCGATATGTGGAGGGCTGGGCATGCCCAGAGTTGCAGAAATTGACCGCGCCATCCTTGCCCAACTAAGAAAGAACGGAAGAATGTCCTTTGTCGATCTAGCAAGGGAAGTTGGAGCAAGCGAACGAACCGTACGAACACACATCCGAGCTATGGAAGAAAACGGCACAATCCGGGGTTACACCGTACGAGAAAGTGGAATTGGATTGACTGCCCTTGTTCGGATCAAGGTTTCGCCAGGCGCTGAAATTGGTTCCTTTGCTTCAGAAGTTACCGGCTGGGAAGGAATTGAAATCATCTACGAAGTTTCCGGAGAAGCCGATTTGGTCGCTCTTGTTCACGTCGATGACACCGTTGCTCTTCGACAGTTACTCGATAAGATGTGGATGGCTGCTCCAAATGAAATTGCTTCCACCACAACTGAATTGGTTCTTGAACAATATTGATTCGTTCGATGAAGACATTCATTGGTTGATTAGAGTTTCTTGATACGATAAATAGACCTGAGCGATCAGAACTACGATTAAACTAATGACGTAGAAACTCGGGCGAGGTATGATCTCAAATCCTGTATCAGCCCCTAGTGTAATGAATGCAGTCAACTGGATCAATAAATATCCGACAACCGTACATATGAGTGCTCCTTTTGAAGTAGCCCAGCGCTTATAGTATGCCCTCTCTACCATTCTTATACTTATTTCGAGATTGCCTGCTTCCGTCATGTGCACTATTATTCTAAATGTTATATGAGCGATTTGAAACAATAATGCAATTATTACAAGAAGCATGAATATCAGGCCAACAAATGCTAAAAAAGCGTCTCCAGTAGTTAGTCCTTCAAACCAACTTGTAGTTTCACTGAGGTTTCCAAACGACGCTTTTACTCCAAAGGGAGTGAGTCCGATAGAGATTTCACCTGACAAAATGATGACCCAATTAGAAAACAATCCAAAAATCAGTAGAGCTCCCCCTAAACCATGAGCAATATGAGAAAATGTCGTAATACTATTATTTCGATCTCCTGTTGATGTTGGTTCCAAAGTATCGCTTTCCCCCCACTCAAATTCTCCCTCGCAGAAAGGGCATTCAAACATCCCGCTTCCATCGTCATCCAATTCGATATACTCTTCACAATGAGGGCATTCGATGACAACCATG
>QQSG01000069.1:2691-4341 GCA_003602665.1 Candidatus Poseidoniales archaeon | reverse complement strand
GAAGGTTTCTTGCCCACAAATACAACACGAGGCTCTGACATGTTTGCCCTATCAAACCACGACTATGTAAAATCTGTTCAATCTGATTTTGGTGCGAGCGCCGGGACTCGAACCCGGGTTCAAGCGTTGGCAACGCTCGGTGATAACCACTACACTACGCTCGCAGGTAGTAACCAACCCACTAAGCAGGGGTATAAACGATTGTCGGAGGAATCTGATGCTCAACAAAATCGAAGATTATTCGAACCCGAATCTGTCTTGGCCTTTCTCCGGAGGATTACGCTGCCGAAGCATCACAAACGCAGCAGCACCGAGTGCTCCAATTGCAACAATTATTGCAATTAATGTGATCGAGAGTCCATCGCCATCACCCAGTAGGTTCTCATCGTCAGCCTCGGAAACACTCACATCAAACGATGTGGGTGGTGTTGCTTCACCATAAGAATCAGAAGCTTGAATCTTAATTTCATGGAAACTTAACGGGGTAGAAGACCTTACTGAGGCTACTGCTGTGTAAATTCCATCACCAGCAACACGGTCGAGGCCTTGCCCGTTATCGTACAATGTCACCCATGTTTGAGTTTGGCTGATCGGTTTAAGAATCCCCAAATCTGCTCGAACTAAAAGTATCCCATCTGCATCTTCGACATTGATCTCAATGGCCTGTTCAGAATTAAGATTCTCTCTGATGAGAGCATCGGTCGTGGCCAAAGAAAGCGTAGGCGGTGTATTTTCAACCGTAACGGCCAAGTCTAAATCTGTTGAACTCGGTTGGAAATGATGTTCTGAAGCCTGCGTTTTACTAACGAGTATTGTCGCTCCGAGGTCATCCGTAAGTCGAACATTGATGGAACGTACCCCGGGAGCCATGCCGAAAGGAAGAATCAATTCACACATCCACAGTTCCATCTTCTGACATGCGATTTCCTCTCCACCGTAGACGCGCAAATCAACGCTGACTGATGCTACACCATGGTAATCAAGTGCCTCTATTGTCATTAATGTCGCTCCACCACGAATGACTTCGTTTGGTGAAATTGTTGCGCTGAGTATTCGAGGAGCTTGGTTTTCAACAGTAATCGTGGTCGAGAGGGAATCGCTTTCAAACCATTCATCGGTCGCTTGGGCAGTGATGTTTATTTCACCGACTTGCAAACCAATGACTGAAATCATCGTTGTCCATTTGTTATCACCGATTGTTTGGTCCCCATCAAGACCACGGTCGTTCATGTTGACGATACCTAGACCGAGTGATGAAAGGTCAACTGTTACACCAGCAACATTCCAATCATCATCATCGATTGTAGCAACAAGGTGTGCTGCCTTAGCGCCTTCTCCAAAGACTAATCCTTCTGAGAGAGAAAGATCAACTACGACTGGAGCCGAATTGTCATCTGCGGAAACAATACTTGGAGAGAGAATGACATCTACTGCTTGAGATTCGTTGAGGAAAGCGATTTCGTCATCATCACCGAATGGGATTTCAAAGGAACGTGAAGTGCTTGCAAGGAGTCCTGAGAGCGGACCTTGATTGACGATTGAACCTGAGGCTGTTCCCGATACACCATCACTGTAAACACCAGTCCATTGGATGACGCTGAGATTCTTTGCATCTCTTGGTTCAATCGCTTCATTACCAGCAGTAACAGT
>QQSG01000069.1:0-2336 GCA_003602665.1 Candidatus Poseidoniales archaeon | reverse complement strand
AGAACCATTGTGTGATTCATTTGAGTACCTGTTTGTTCAATCGATTGGACCACTCCAAATGTGCCTTGAACATCACCTGAAAGTGTCCCATCAACGTGCAAATCGTCGATGTAGGTGATTCCATCGACAACCTTTGTGTTGAAGTTGTAAACTGAACCATTGACGATCATCGTTGCATTTTCATCCTGATCCTCGAAGCCGAAGGTTCCGTCTCCACGCAGATGCTCTAAATGCTCAACTCGAACACCGTTTTCCCATCGTTCGACTGTCTCGAATTGATTGAGATCCAGGTCCAATCGAGTTCCTTCGTCTACAAGAACAAAGTCTGCAGTCGCTTCGATTTGAGTATGTTGCAAGACACGGACGCCGTCAATATCGTTTGTTTCAAGCAATAAAAGACTAATATCGCCATCAACATCCAAATCTCCACCATCATCTTCACCTTCAACCATCAAGGTACCAAACGCTTCGAGTCGAAGTCGTTCAGAAACAATGTTGTCAATGTTTGAGCGATTGAGAAGAGCATCAACTACCGTTGCGTTAATGCTGGAGATTATACCATCCTCATTTGTTTGCAGAAGAATACCACCACTCCCTCGAGCCTCAATAACTTGAGAGGTCAATTCACCTGATACGACGGTTTCATTTTTCCAAAAGGATTCGAAGTTCAAGTCGAGTACGGTTGTGGAATTATTTGTGATTTCGGTTGTTTGGAGAGTTCCATTTCCGAGTTCATAGGACTCGAGTACCTCGTTAATTCGCTGTTGCCATCCATTCCCTTCAAACAATAAAACGAATGTTTGGTTCCCTTCTTCAGTCTCGTAATTTTGTTCTAGAGACCAAGATGATGTGGTTGTTACCTCGTGATCAGCCATGGGCTGGTTCCATGACCCGACAGTAAAGGTTCGCTGTTCGTTTACAGAAGTGGACAATGCAATTCCATTGTGCCCATTAATGGTCACTGAAATGGTGATTGAATCGTTCCATGCTACAATTGTATCAAGGACAATACGAGCTGTCAATGTTGAGGTTTCATCGAGAAACGTTGTTTGAATTGATGGAACTAAATCGATACCAGAGCGTAAGTGGGATACGGAGACATCGTAGTCGTGCGACGACGAGTCTCCAAACGTCAGAACATATGCATGCTCGTTCGTTAGAGAAGATGTGCTTGTCCAATCAGTGGTGATCGTCACACTCGGCACATCTTCCGCTGATGCAAGATATGTTAGCGGAGTAAGAAGGAGCAGAAGAGTGATGGTCGCTGCACGAATCAATCCCATGGCTCCACCATGCGTACACTCCTCTCTAAGGGTGTTGCTCTTCTGCTTCTCTAAATCAGAGGTCAAGAAGGTATGCAAAAAGGAGGGGGACGACGATGGTTGCATCGCTTTCTACAATGAATGTTGGTGTGTCAACATCGATTTTACCCCAGGTGATTTTTTCGCTAGGAGGGGCGCCAGAATAGCCCCCATAGGACGGCGTTGATTCACTAATTTGTCCGAACCAAGACCAAAGAGGTACATCTTTTTCCATATCTTGATTGAGAAGTGGAACTACGCATATCGGGAAATCACCCGCAATACCGCCACCGATTTGGAGAAAGGCCAAGGAAGCCCCTTGCTGTTCATACCATGGTGCAAGTTCCATCATGTAGTGGGTGCCTGAAAGCACACAATCTGGAGAGATTTTTTCCTCGAGGCAACGGGCTGCGAATATGTTTCCTGTTGTGGAATCCTCCCAACCCGGTACGAAGAGTGGTAAATCGGCCTCTGCAGCCGCTAAAAGCCAAGAAGAAGTCTTGTCACCTTCGATTGAAGAATCAAGATCAGAAGAACGCAACATGTCGTAAAAGTAGGCATGAGGTAAGTGCCGTTCGTGATGTGCTGAAGCACTTGACCATCGTTTCATCAAATGCTTCTCGACAGCACGTATTGCGACATCTTCTGGAATACAAACATCTGTAACACGGTTCATTTTCTTATCCAGTAGAGCCTTTTCGTCTTCAACAGATAGCGTCCTCCAGTCTTCTATTTGTTCGTAATGAGGTAATGCAACCATTCTGAAAACATCTTCTTCCAAGTTTGCACCTGTACAAGAAATTCCTGCAACGTATCCTTTTCGAATCAATGGGGCCAAAACCTGACCGATACCCGCAGTGCTCATTGCTCCTGCCAGTGTGATGAACAGTTTTCCACCATCATCGAGGTGTTGCTTTAGGGAAGCAGCCATCCGCTTCAACTGACCGGCATTAAAATGCTGAAAATAGCGCTCGATGAAGGCAGACATTGACATTTTCAATCCTCCGAATGAAGGAAACGGTTGACCTTTTGTTC
>QQSG01000068.1 GCA_003602665.1 Candidatus Poseidoniales archaeon | reverse complement strand
CTCCTGTGAGTCGAACGTGTTTGAAGGTTTAGCCAATTTTCTTCTTTCATGGATTGAAATACACTGTTGAACAACATATTCATCCTTCAAAACCGAACGATTTGGCATGTTTGGACAGCGAAACCACATATACTGTAAGGGAACAACGAGGCTTAGGTGCCCTTATGAGTGATCGTTCAAGTCTCTTGTCTGAACTCTATCAGGCCCGTCTTGAAGACCTGAAGGAAATTGCATCAGCGTATGGCTTAGCAAAGAATGGTTCCGTTGAATATCTTAGAGCACAACTTATTCGTGATCTGATTCTCTCAGATTGGGACCTCACAAACGATGGGCTGCGAGTAATACTAAACAGTGACTTAGGCGATTTGTTGGGAGTATTTGGAATTAAGAAAACAGGGTCTCTCCGAACTCGAAGGCAACGTTTGTACCTTCATTTGAATCATGATCCTAAGCAACTCAAGGAAGATAAACTTGAGAAATTATCTAAGGAAGAACTTCATTCTCTTTGTAAAGCCTTGGAACTCCCACGTTCAGGAAATCGACAAACATTGTTAATTCGTGTTGCAGGTGTGTTATCAGCACAACACAAAAACTGGGGCGTAATCAAACGTTCATTGAAGAAAAACGGACCTATCATCAAAATTCCATCACCATCAGAAGATGATGAAACAAGTTCTCAAGAAACAATAATTGAATCTAAAGTTGAAACTTTTACTGAACAAAATCCAGACGGTTGGACCTTCGAACAAGAATCTGAACTGATTGGAGAAATGGAAGATGAAGGGCTTGATGCTTCCCTAGCAGATATTGCAGCATCTATAGATAATTCACTACAATCTATGGCACCAATCTCCGAGGTTCAGGATGTTCCACCAATGTTGCAAGAAATGCCTCTTGAAGAACCAACGTTGGAAGAAGAAGCCGCTCTTTTGGAAATTGATGCTCGGCGGGCTGAAGTTGAAGCAGCTGCGCGTGATTATCTCCTCGTAGGCAGTACCACTGACATGGAAGATATGAGTGCCTTCATATCAGGCCTTGCCACACATGGTTTCTCTGTTGAGATGCAACGGGTTAAAGACGCAATTCGAACCATTATCATGGAAGTAGCATACCGATCTGAACAAGAGAAAAATGCTCTTTCAGCCAAACCTGGTTCTTGGTCCGAACGTGAAGCAATTCGAATGTTTGAGCAAATACGCCCGCACATGAGAGAACGGATTCCCGAAATTGTTGCTGGGCAGAAAGGGAACCTCGTACAGGCAAGAATGGAATTTGAAGAAGAAGCCCGTTCGAAAGGTTTGGACTTGAGAAGTCCTGCTGTATCCGGACGACTTCACGCTTTGTTTGATTTGCATCTCGAAATCAGTGAAGCTGAAGAATTACAGGATCCTGTTGCGGCTCGAAAGAATCGCTTGTTGAGAATCCTCTATCATGGGGCGATTCATCTTCCGGACCAAAGCCGTCGAACAATCGAGCGACTTGAAAGGAATCTAGGATCCTTTGAATCTCTAGTTGAGACTGTACTTGAATCAAGCGAAGGTGACTTTTCTGAGGGACAACAAAGTCTAATCATTCGTTTCTTAGAATCAAAAGGATATCTCGTTAACACAAGTGAGTTGCGACCAAGAGTCCTTGCATGTGCAGGAATCATCGGAACTGAATTAGGATATCTCACTCCAAATCAAATTCCACGATTAGCACCCGGGATTCTCGTCAGTGATGACCAAGTCGATGCTATTGTTGCTGAATTGAGGGCTCTAGCAGCCACATTCAAGCCAACACAGGTTGAGATAGATGAGCCAGAGTTAGAACTCGCAGATTCTGTTGCAGATGCTTCTGACCGTGTTGGTCATGTTCGTGGAAAGATTGACCGTGTCGATGCTTTGTTAGCAAGACTTCGACTTCAGGACAATCAATGATTGTTCTGAGCGTAGAAGTTCTGTACGACGGTTGTAACCGATTGGATATCGGAGATTCCACGAGCAACTAAATCTTCAATGATTTGTTGTCGCTGACTAACGTGCTTTTCGAAAACATCAGGAGTTACACCCGCCGCTCGGCAAATGACTTCTCTGAGGTTGGAAGGGATTCCAGTTTCTTCGATTTGATCTGTATGAGCATTATACTTCCAAATTGTGTTCAGACGAGGTTTGGATCCTTCCATTCCTGCAATTTCAGCAACTTCAGTAATCTTACGGGCAGTTTTTCCGTTAACGTGTAGACGAGCTTGAATAATGATTAAATCCAGACCTGTGAGCATAATCGGAGGTACATTCATTGGCGGATTGATCATTCTCGTTACAGTTTCTTGAGCAGTGTTTGCGTGAAGGCTTCCGAAGGACCCGTCGTGCCCTGTATTCATTGCAGTCAGAAGGGTAGCGCATTCAGGTCCACGTACTTCTCCAACAATGATTCTGTCAGGACGCATACGTAGGCTCGATTTCAAACAGTCATTCATGTCAACCTCAGGCGTTCCATCAGGACGTTCTCTTCGTGTTTCCATACGTAGCCAGTGGTCGTGGTAGACTTGTAATTCTGCGGTATCTTCGACAGTAAGGAGACGGCGACTCCATGGAATATACATTCCGAGACAATTCAGCGTAGTGGTTTTACCTGAACCAGTACCTCCTGCAATGACAAAGTTTGCAGGTCGGCTGTCAAGTCCTTCAATCCAAACCCACATCATTGCTGCAAGTCTTGAATTAACAGTTCCGAATTTGACAAGGTCGATCATTGTGAGAGGGTCTTCCTTGAATTTACGAATCGTGAGTGTCGGTCCATCTGGTGAAACCGGTGGAATCGTTCCGTTTACACGGGATCCATCAGGAAGGCGGCCATCAAAAATGGGTACCATGCCAGGCCCATCCCCAAGTGGAACGTTTGTGAAACCAGCAATGTTCTTTGCGATTTGCATTCCCGCTTCATCATTAATCCATACATTTGTGCGGCACATACCATGCTCTCGGTGAGCAACCTTGACACACTGTGTCCCACCGTTGTACATCACTTCCTCAAGATTATCATCTTCGAAAAGTACTGCAAGATCTCCGTGAGGGTTCGGTGCAACAGACCCTTCCACATGGTATATTGGAGATGGATGATTCGCTTCTGTATAGATTGTTACATTACCGTATTGTTCTAAAATTTGTTCTGACATAAGTTCACCTCATCCACCGATCATTTTTGTTGCTCCCAAAAAGAAGAACATGGACATCGTCATCCAGAGTGGTACAAACCACATTATATCTTTCATCCTGCCAAGCATTCGCCCAGATACAGCAACTCCAACAGCGCTTGCTACAGCGAAAAAGAGGCTGAATGTTGAGAGGAACCCATCAATTTGGAATCCCTTCGAACCAGGTGTGAACAATCCGACAAGAAAACCAATGAGGCCTGGGAGTCCAATACATATGAAGAGGATAATAAGGATGCCTCGCCCTTGGAGTTCAGATTCTCTCTTATTCATCAAATCATTGAGCCTTTCGTAGTCCATTGATAGATTCATCAAAATTTCTTGGAGTGGAGCACCTTGCTCGATCGCAGTTTCAAGAAGATGCATTACCCGCTGAACCTGAGGTGATCTGGTTTTTGTTGCAAAACTAGAGAGAGCAGCATCGAACGAGCTTGCATGGCTTTCCGCTAATGTCTCCTCGAGCAATGGGCCAAGAGGAGCAGGTGCACTTCGGGCTTGGTGTTGCATTGCCTCTTGAATACCTAGGCCCGCACCAACCTCGTCGGATAAGCCTTCAAGGAAACTTGGTAATGCATTCTCAATTTTTCTTCTACGAATTCGTTCACGAATTGGAGGGATCCCTCCTCCGAGCATTGCAAAACCAACAACACCCAAGAACAGCATCATAGGTTGATCATTGAATGATTCCAGTAAGCGAAAGAGCATGGTATCACAATCCTGGATCCTTTGTGTGGGTCTTTAGACCAATCATGACCATTGCTAGAAGTGTAAGCATTAATCCAGCATTGACCACCATATTGATTGTTGATTGCTCAGGCATACCAAAGAAACTGCCCATGTCTCCAACAAGCTGAGGGAAGAGGCCGAAGACAGCAAGGATGATTGGGCCAATCATTCCAATAGAAAGCAATGATTCTGGAACTCCGCTTAAGTCTTCGATGTATTTTTTGACATCTTCTGTGCGTTCTTCTTCCATACGGCTTCCTTGTTTTTTCAGAGTATCAATAATGTCCGTATTCTGAGTGATATTCATGTGCATGATATTGAGGAGACGGCGATATCCTTCTGTCTCTGATTTATTCATCATACTTTTGAGTTCTTTTTCGAGTGAACGTCCACCGCTTCGAACCTTGTCCATCATCGCTTTGAAGTCCTCTGAGATAATTCCATATCCGCCTTGGGAAATACTGTGAATTGTTGCTTCAAGACCTATCCCTGAGGACATGAGGACGTCCATTGCACGAATGACATAGAGAACTTCTCTCTTTTCGTCCAGTTTACGCATAATTCCACCATCAAATAACGTCTTCAATAAGTTCAAAATGGAACTTCTCGGTTGAACCCTCGTACTCGAGAACTGAAAAAATGACTTTAACGTCTCTTTCTTCGAAAGGGTCGTGAATAAATGGTTGTCCTGATCTGAACATCTCAAGGATACGCTTGTAATCATCAAGGGATAGAATTCCGCGAACATTGTAGACAGTTGACTCCGAACCCTCATCATGAAGATTATCGCCTTCTCCGCCACGGATAATTGTGCGAGTCATTCGTCGTGTTAATCGAACATCAATGTCTGCATTCGGTATTCGAACCCAATCTGATGCGCCTGTCCCAGTTGCCGGTCGAATGAAAAAATCCATGCCTGCCATAATGACCCCAATTGGTATGAGGGTGAAGGCAAGATTTGAATGTGTTGGAGTAGTTCCTTCAAGAAACTATCTTGAACCAGCCAAATCTTGGCTCGTGTAAGATGCCTTCGTCACTCATAGCATCAAGTTCAGATTCGCTTTTATCTCTTGGAAAACCTCTCGCTGCTAGATTTCGAACAAGGGATTCGAAGTCGACCCCTTCTCCGTTATCCATTGCTTGAATACATTCGAGGACTACAGGCCTTAGATCATCGTCAGCCTTTGCAGCCACCTCATCTGCCTCTGCAAGATTGAGAGTAGGTGGTGGTGCTGTTGCAGCTTCAAGTTTACCTTCTGCGATGTCCAATGCTTGCATGACGTTTAGGCGATATGTTTCGGTATCAATCTGTCCGTAATGACCTTGGGAAGCCAGCAAACCTGGTATCATATCTTCAGCAACACCTGCTTCTTTCATCCCTTCAGCGGTTGGCTCACAATTCAATGTAAGTTTATGCTGACTAAGGCGATTCAGTGTCGCAGCAGAAGCATCGACAAGCCAAGAAGCGTATCGCTCCCTATCAATGATGCAAGCTTCTTCTGGTCGAAGTGAGGTGTATACTGCTCCTTCATCGGTTTGGTACCATCTCGCTTTTGCAGTCATTGTAAGTAGAACTGGTTCCCCTGAGTCTATCTTCTCCATTAACTGGATGACAAATTCTCTCATAGACTCAGTAGCATATTCTCCTACAGAGAAATAGTGTAAGCCAGAAGGATCTCGAATTTGTCCGTTATACATTTGAGACCCATTGCTGGTTTCTCGTAATTCCAATCGTTCGACTAAGCCTGAAACAATAAGCCGGTTGACCTTTGCTCCAAGTTTTGTTATAACGAACGTTGGATCGAACTCTCCAGTCCCTTTCTCATTCAGTGTCGATTCTCCAAACTCAGAAGCGAGCATAAACCATGCTGGCTGGCGCTTGATTTGCTGTGATCCCATCATTATTCCATCCCCCATTGTGCTCGTAGTTCGGTTGCTCGAAGCGCAGATTCAGGTTTGATGATTGTTGCATCATTGCACAGAATCATCGACCCTTGGCCATCATTGATGACTCTCCCTGATGCTTCTAATCGGCAACCAAGTAAGCGATTTCTGATTGATTGGACATACATCATAGATCCATTTGCTTGGATTTCGTCCACCATAGTAGCGTGGTCTGTTTCTAAGAGGGAAAGAGCTGCTTCCTTCGAAATAAGAAGTGCGCATGTAGCCCCTTGATCATCGAGGACAAGTCGGAGCCTGACATCTTCGTTTCCTTCAACAGTTCCATGGTCGTTGCATTGTCCTTCACGAAGCACTCTTCGGCATTCAGGACATCTCATTATTGTTCCAGAATCTTCACGGATTGATACAACGGTCCCTGTAGTGGATATACCAACTCGACTTGGTCCGCTTACAAGGTCATGAAGTCCAACATCAACTTTGAGATTCGTAAGGTCAAGGTTCCCATCCCAAGGCGTTTCATCAAGTATTGTAATTTGATCAGCTCTGTCGACTGTGATATCTGGGATACCTTGCCAAGCACGGACACGAGCATCAGTTATGCGCACTGTGATTGGTAATTTTGTTTCGTCAATTGGCAAATCTACCCAAGCACTCATTCTGCATTGACCAGTAGGGTCTGCTATTTGGCCAGACCATAGGTACCGTTCTTCTCCATCTTTGGTGAATGTGCGCTTAGCCCATTCCGTGATGCTGACAATGATTTCAACATCTTTCGAACCATCGCGAAGTGTACTTACTGTAGCAATGAGACCTTCTTTGAGAGCATCTGTATCTGCGAAAGAAGCATCGTGGAATGGTTCAATTTTTGTGGTTCTACCAAAGTTTAGTTCTGGTGTGTCTCTAAAGGTCTTGACTTGAGCGCCATCGACCTTGAGTAACGAACCAACTTCAAACTCAAAGGGTTCCCATGAAAGGAAACCAATAGCGCCCGATTCATCGGCTAGGCGACCTCGAACAACATCAATACTCCCGCTTCCGTCTCTTTTGTGAATTTGGTCTGGGCGAACCGACATGACTCGGCCTACAATGCAGACATATCCATCGCCAGGGAGTGAATCGATTTCGATTGGCTCGCCAGGAGCAACAACTGGACGAGTCCCCTCGCGCAAGACAGCGATGCGTGATGATTGATTGATATTGATTGACATTCGGCCTTGATACTCGTTGACCGACGCTCCTTCGATGCGAACAACTGATCCTGGTGTGATGTTAGCATTATTGCCCCAGTCTTTGTATTCCCAACGGGTTCTCTCTCCAGTCCCTTCCTGCCACGGGTCGTCTTCAAGGAGACCAAATGAAATTGATTTTGATTCCCCACGAATCATTTGTTCGCGAACATTGTGGGAAACGATTTCAACTTCGATTTCGATTTCGCGATCGTCTGCTTTCAACTCAGAAAGAGAACTGACCTTTTTCGTCGGTTTCTTTGTTTGACCACCAGCACCGCTTTGAGAGGCTGGCGTATCACTTTCACTTCGAAACCGTCGAACAATGGAACGAATAGCGTCTTGTGGTGGAATGAAAAATTCCTCTTCATATTTCACGAAAGCCGAGCGGATTTCATCTTGATCTGCATCAGGGCATTCTTGCAACACAGCTGCAATGTGGCCTGCATATCGGTCGTCTCCGCTCAAAGATTCCACCTCCGCCAGGCGAATTGTTGATTGGGCCTGTGCGGAGAACAGGCTGCGGGCTTTCGTGCGGATTGGTTTAGACTTGACACTCCCATGACCTCCATGGAACTGAACAAGATTGACGAGGGGTGATAAACAATCCCCTTCACAATTCAGGCGGGATTGATACGCATTCCTTGTGAGAAGAGAATGTCTGAAAGATGATTCGTTCCCGTGCTTGACACACCGTTCCTTGTCGAACTATGGCCGAGACGAACTTCTTTTGACAAAGCCTTGAAGAGATTTCCAGAGACGCCAGCCTGTTTGATTGGACCTACTACTTCTCCACCCTCAATTCGAAGGACGGTACTGGAGGTAACTGAAAAATCGCCACTCGTTGGATTTGCCGTATGTGCGCCCATGACACTGTGAACAAGATAGCCCGTTCCCATTGTCTCAATCATCTCGTCAAGGGATATTGGCGACCTTGAAGACAATAAATGCACATCTCCACAACCCGTTACGGGTGGTGACATGTGGCTGCCTCGAGATGCCGATGCTGTTGATTCAGCAGCATCGATTCGTCCCTCCGATACATTCTTTGCAGCATCTCTTGAAGACCATAACATTTTGCGAAGGGTTCCATTTTCGATGATTGTTTGACACGATGTAGGCACACCTTCTCCGTCTCTTGATCCCGAGCCAAATCCGCCTTCCATTCTTCTGTCGTCAATCATTGTGAGGTGATTGTCAAGTACAACATCGTTTAATTTTCCAGACCAATACGATTCTCCTCGGACCATTCTCTCACCAAGAACAGATGGCCGAATGATATTGGAGAACAAAGAACTAATTCCCTGAGGAGTCATGATGATTGCTGTGTCTTCTGCATCTGATTTCACTTCAATAGGGTCTCTTGTTTTTTGAGCCCATTCAACTGCTGTGGCAACACAATCTGGAATACCTGCTATGAGCTTGCGCGAGGAAGAACTCTCCCAGGAGCTTGTCATTTGGTCGTCAACATCGATGGAGACCTGGACCCCAAGTCCATGAGATGTTGAAATTCCAGAGGCTTCGATGCCTTCGCTTGATAACATAACACTTGCCTCAGCACCGATTCCAATTCCGCCCCCAATGACGACAGCTCTTTTGTCCAGTGATGCGACTTCCGAGATGATGTCATCTCCTTGAGTTAGGAGATCATCAGGTGATAGTTTCAGGATAGCATCATCGAGCATCCCGTCTACAGGATTTGTTTTTTGCGCAGATGGTAAGGAGAAACCTGAGATGCTTGGACTTGCCTTTGCGATTGACAATGCCTGTGAAACTGCATGCTTCGCTCCCGAGACATCAACGAGATGGGCATACCCGTACCGTCCATTATCCAGGATTCGAACACCAAATCCACCTTCACCACCTCCTGAAGCGAGAGAAATTCTTCCTGCTTCGATATCTAATGAGCGGCCATATCCCTGGGTACCAACGATTTCCCATTGTGAAATATGTTGTAACTCACATTCCTTTGAAATCTGATTGCATCCGTCTAGAAGGCGTTCTATTGCGTCTTCTGGAATCATCCTCATCCCACCAGTGCTTCTCGAATTCGCATGATTGGACCACCATCGCCAACTGGGACAGTTTGTCCTTTTCCACAGAATCCAGGGCTTGCTAGTTTTGCATCTTTGGTTAATCCATCAACATCATTCAAAATTTGTAATGTAAGCCCGCTTACGCTTACATCTCGGAGAGGGGTTGTAATCTCTCCATTTTCGATGAGGTATGCCTCTTGAGCTGCGAACTGGAATGATCCACGGCCAGTATCAACCTGTCCGCCACGTGAACCACATGCATAGACACCATATTCGATATCCTCCATGAGCTCATCAATGTCGTTGAAGTTCCCTCCCATGATCATTGTATTCGACATTCGGACCAGAGGATGGTGAAGTCCATCTTGCGCCCGTGCACCTGCGTTTGGTTCCAATCCGAAGTGATGTGCAGTTTCTCTGTGATTCAGGTAATCAGTTAAGATGCCGTTCTTGATGAGTGTTTTTTCTCTGGTGTCAAGGCCTTCATCGTCGATTGGATAGGCGCCATAGCCTCCTCTAAGGGTTGGATCATCTACAACAGTGACAATCTCATTGCCTATTTTTTGTCCAAGTTTCCCATCCAAACACGAATCGCCTGCAGCAAC
>QQSG01000067.1:8139-12331 GCA_003602665.1 Candidatus Poseidoniales archaeon | reverse complement strand
ATCTTGAATGATGTCTTTGCACCGTTTTGGATACCCCCTACTTCGATTGGTCGTATGCCCTCCCAACCTGGCATGATTCGTCGAATTGCACCTGGACGAGCGTGCCATGCCCAGACGTCTTCTCTCGAAAATGGAAAATTAGCAGTGTGTTCGTAAATTGGCAATTTCATCACCTGTGTTAAGAATCAGCGTACTTTTGTATATAATCCTCGGTTTTGAACTTGCGTTGCGTTGATGCTGAAGTCATGTAACGTATCTTTCCAAAGACTGCTCTTTCGAACCATCCTCTATCGAAACGTCCGAAGATCCAGAAAATTCCTGTGTATGAGTTAGGATCTCGACCATCAAGCGCCCATCTATCATTGAGTCGAATTAACCATTCACAGGCGACTTTAGGATCAGGTGACCATTCGAGCACTTTCTTGCCCCACAACATTCTCAAATAATTGTGAATGAATCCTTCAGTTCGAAGTTGCATTTGGGCCGCATTCCATAATGGGTCATGTGTTTGACCGTTTTCGAGTTCTTCGAAGGTGTAGATGTACGGGCGCTCGTCTTCTGAATGCTCGTTAAGTGTCTGTTTAGCCCACTCAGGCAATGTCTCGTATTTGGCGTGGTTTGGAGTTTGGTGGCAATAGATGAAGCCTAATTCCCTCCATGTGATGATCTGGTCAAGGAAGGCTTCTGCACCTTCGTTGGCCCCCCACCAGCCTTCTCTGCGGCCGTTATGGGGTGGAGTGATTTTCATTGGATTCCATTTTTGATGCTTCAGAACGGCATCAACAATCTCGAATGAAGAGATGTGTCCGAAATGCAGCCAAGGAGACAACCCACTGCTTCCATGACGTTCAGGATGGTTTCGATCTACGTGATAATGGTCGAGTCTTTTTTCAATAAATTTGCTAAGTTCTACTCTTGCTTTTACTGAACCCCCTGTTGTTGAATCAATAGGAGACACTTCATGGTCGATGTCGAGATAGGAAAGGGCATCTCTGCCTTCCCGTGAGGCTTCAGCGACTCTCCATATGAATTCATATGGTGTGATTGGAACGTTTGCCCTAGCAAACGCCTCATCTGCGATTGACTTGCCGTCAGGTAAATCATTCAGTGCTTTCAGAGGTTCTGCCATCGGCGGTCTTGCAAGGAAACCAAGTATGTTCTTGTGAAGGTAGCGTCTGAAAGAGTAAGCTGTGGTAAAGGAACGTTGAGGTGTTCTCAGTGGAAGAATACCGTTACTGTCGACTGCCATAACACAACATTCACCGATTTCCATCGCCCTATTGGCAACTTCTCTCGGCATGTATGTTGGATAATCGTCGATAACCAAGGCGACTGCCCCTTTGGAGAAAGAGCGCAAAAGACCCGATGCTTGTCCTTGTTTTGTCTCGACGTATGGTATGTACGTGAGAGGAGCAGATTCGAACAACTTTCTGTTGTCTATCATTCCCTGGAGAACGAATGTGTGAATTCGATCGTTGGCCCAACGATGACCCAGTGCGAGAGATTCCACTACGATAAGTGGTACATTTGTCTCGTTAGCGAGGTCAATTGCATGATCTAGGCCGTGGTTCCAGCGAGAACGACGTGCACTCGTCATCCAGTAGATGACGTGGGAACCTTCTCGATTTATTGGTATCGAGTTTGCTACGATCCTTTCGGTGTCAATCATGCGCCGACCTCCTTTGAAAGCGAGGTTCTTGCGTCACTAAAAACAACATGATATGGTCGTTGTGATTCCTCGGAGAGATCGACGATAGGAAGTTTCTGCCCAGACACAGCAACTTCAGCAAAAGACCGAAGCGTAGGAGAAATCCATTCGAGTTGTGAAAACATTTCTTTCCCAACAAATTTCGCTTGTTGGATTTCTTCTTCCTGGATGAGCAAGGTATCGGATTGGACAGAGACAGAGTAACACAAGAACAAGCCCACATTGTCAGAGGTTTTTGTTGAACGGAACCCGATGAATCCTTCGACAACGCCATCCAGGCCAGTTTCTTCCTTGAGTTCTCTTAGAACTGCATTTTCAATGGATTCCCCAGGGTCGACATATCCTTTTGGAAGCCCCCAACGCCCCTTGTAGGTACCTCTTGCTTCTTGCACCAGGAGAACATGGTTGTCCCGGACTACAGCAGCAGCCACTCCGACATCAAATCCCATGCGAATCACATAAGAAGGTAGAACACACAGTATATGAAGAACCGTTTATTGAAAACCCACAACGCTGGTTAGGTTGAGAACAGTCCTTTATACCTGATACGCCAATCTTAGGTTTATGTCCAAACATGAAGTTGAACAATATACGGCAGTTCCAGCAGACGCTAAACTTCCAACAAAATACGGAGAATTTAGAATTCGCTCATACATAGATCCAAGAGACGGATCCGAACATGCTGCAATCTACCTTGGAGACATGGATAGCCAACAACCCCCGCTCGTGCGTGTTCATTCTGAATGCCTCACTGGCGATGCTCTAGGAAGCCTACGTTGCGATTGCGGTCCACAGTTACAAAGAGCCCTGAAGACCATCCATGAGGAAGGAAGAGGCATTGTCCTTTACCTGCGTCAAGAAGGAAGAGGAATCGGCCTGTTTGCTAAGATGCAAGCTTACAATCTCCAGGACAGAGGACTGGACACGCTCGATGCAAATCTAGCCCTCAATCTACCTGCAGATGGAAGGGACTACACCATCGCGGCAAGTATTCTAAAGGACATCGGACACGATACGGTTCGTCTCATGACCAACAACCCTGACAAAGTTGCTCAACTTGAGCATCACAATATCACAGTTCTACAACGAGTAGAGCATAAAGCTGGAATTTGCAGTGAAAACAAAGGATATCTTCGAACGAAGGCCCGAAGAATGGGGCACATTCTCTCAATTTTGGAGTGATTCACGTGGCAGAAGTTATTTTGACAGCAGACAGGTTCACACCAAACGAGGCAACCAAAGTGAGCAAAGATCTAATCGGGGAAATCGCCCCCGAATTCCTACTAACAGACGACGAGGGTAACGAATTCGACAGCAGAAGTTTAGACGGTCAATGGCGAATTCTCTTCTTCTATGCCAAAGACGGATCTCCTACATGTAAGCGCGGTTGTTTGACCTTCAAAGAACAACATGACCTCTTCGCTTCAGCTGGATGTAAAGTCGTTGGAATTGGAGAAGGTACCGTTGAATCTCATTCTAAGTTTAAGAAAGGACTCGGAGGACTTCCATTTCCACTTTTGGCCGACCACGACCGGACTGTAGCAAACCAGTTCCTCGTTCCAGTCCATCTGGGAATGTTCCCTGCGAAATCAAGTTTCTTGATTGGACCTGACAACCGTATTCGACACGTTTACGACTGGCTTTTCCGCCCACGACGTCACGTTGCTCGAATCCTAAAGCACCTCTCCCCAGTCACTGGAGGAGATTCATGATGTGGGAACAACTCCTCAACGAAGCCGGTCTGACCGATCGTGAAGTCCGTTCAATCATGGTTCTTGGTAACAACCCAAACATGAGAGCGAGTGAACTTGCTAAAGAACTCCAAACAACCCGTCTCGACGCATATAACAGTCTTTCACGTCTCCAGGAGATGGGCATCGTTACAGCAACTGCTGACAGGCCTATGCTCTTCTCAAGTCTACGTGTCGACGAAGCACTCCAGCACATCATTGAGATGCGACGCAGACAACTTGACAACCTCCAGGAAGGTTTCGATGAAGTGGCAAAAGGCATCACAGAAAACAATGCATCCTTTGAGGCAAGTCGACGCCAAAGAGACGAACCAAGATTCGCAGTATTGAAGGAGAGAAGTCACATCTACAAGCGTCTTGAAAAGATGGCTAATGATGCAGAAGAACGCCTCGTCCTCCTCCTTGGACGCTACGGAATCCTTCACCTCTGCCGAAGTGAAGCACTCGAATCGATCAATACGGCTGCTCAAAAGGGTGTTGTTGTCCAAGTCATTGCACAACTCGACCGCAGAACCACTCGGTTCTTCGAGAAGTTACACGATTCAATTGAAATCAAGCATTCAGATGACCTCGATTCTCAAGGATTCCTTCAAGACTGCACACACGTTGTACAATTCTTGAACATTGAAGAGAATCCTGTAGGACGCGGCAAAGAAGATGCTGCTCTCGTTATTGAAAGTCAACCTTTCGCCAAAGCACAAGAAAACCTCATTGATACTATCTGGGAAGATGC
>QQSG01000067.1:996-7598 GCA_003602665.1 Candidatus Poseidoniales archaeon | reverse complement strand
GATGGAACTGGTGAATCTGATGACCTGTGGCGCTACCACATCATCATGAACAACGAAGAACAAACCGCAGAACCAACAGCGTGATTTTCTTGAATGTCAATGCAGCCACATGTGTTGTCATATTCGCATACATCACACTTGCATGGCTTCGAACAGTTTCCAGCGGTAAAGTAAGCGTAATGGATGTACTATGGGGCCTTGGTTTCGTTGTCATCGCCTGGTCTAGAGCCTTGCAACTGGAGTCTTTCAACGTGATAACTTTACTCACATTAACAGCGGTCAGCATCTGGGGAATTCGGCTCGCTGTTGTCCTTCACCAGCGTACAAAACATCGTGGTGAAGATCCTCGATATGTTCGGATGATGGAATCTGCCGGCAAGAATTGGTGGTGGATCAGTTTCCTCCAGGTATTTCTTTTGCAAGGCATCTTACTCGTCCTTGTTGCACTCCCGATTTTGTCCTTAATATCCGAAGGGAACATCGACAAATCCCTCTCAACAAACCAACTTATTGCAACTGCCTTGCTCATCATAACTTACGGCATCGGAATGATAATTGAACACAGAGGGGATATCGAACTTCGAGAATTCAAGAAGACAAGCGGTCCTGGACAATTAAAAACAGATGGGATATTCTCCATCACACGCCACCCAAATCATTTGGGAGAAGCCATCATTTGGTGGTCGATAGGCGGTTTTGCGGTTCTCGTAGGAGGCTTTGCCTCGTCTTGGGCTTTGTTCGGGCCTCTCATCCTTACTCTACTTCTGCGGTATGTAAGCGGAGTAGCCATGTCAGAAGTCGATTTGATGGAAAGAGAAGGATATCAGGAGTGGGTTGAGTCGACTCCTGCAATGTTTGCAAATCCGTTCAAAGTCTTGTTGAAGAAAAACGCCGATTGATAAACTAAAGGAGGATTTTCTAACTATGCGCCTCGTTACTTTTGCACGTTTTATCCGTATGATAACCAAGAAAGGACCTGCGGATTTAGACAAAATTCAGAACATGGGTCTACTTGCTGTCAAGCTAACCCAAATCTTCGCACTTCGACCTGATTTGCTTTCTGAAGAAAAGTGTAAGCAACTACAATCTTTGTATCAACGAGCAAATTCAATTCCTCGGGAAGACTCAATGAAACTCATTCATGACCGAGCACCTGATGGTTTTCTCGATGCTTTTTCTTCGTTTGATGAAGAACCTTTTGCAGCGGCGAGTATCGGTCAAGTTCACAAAGGAGTCCTCAAAGATGGTACAAATGTTGTTGTGAAGATTATCAAGGCTGATTTCGAAAAGTCCTTCCGAAAGGACGTCATTAGAATGAAGCGATGGCTACGAATCGGTCTCTTCCTAAATCCACGATTGAGAAAGGTTGGAAATCCGGTAGGTCTTCTTCAGCACGTTGAAGATTATACGTTGAAAGAACTCGATCTTAGAAACGAGATTGAAGGTGCTGAACTCTTGCAACGCAAGGCGAAAGAAGTCGAACATCAATTTCCTATGCCGCTCTTGTCCTTCCCTCGTGTTTGGCCTGAACTTTCAAACCAACACATCCTCGTAATGGAGCACATTGAATCCCCAACACTGGAAGATCGGCTCGCTGAGGGAACCATGTCCTGGGACAATCTTCTGCAACTCTTCCGGATTCACGGGGCGTTCATGTTTGGGATAGGAACCTTCCACGGAGATCTTCACCCAGGTAACGCAATGGTCGATGACGAAGGCAGATTCACATTCATTGACACGGGAGCAATCTCTCATGCTCCTGACAAAGTTCGTTCAGCCTTATTTGGATTCTTTTTCCATCTTGCTAAAGGGGAACTTGATCAATCGTTCGAAGCAATGCTGTTGATGGCAGACACACCTCCCAGTGGTGCAGCCAAAGAAAAATACATGGAAAGTATGCATGAAATTTATACCGGATTTATTGGGAAGACGGTCAGTGAAGTTTCTCTTACTCAGCAGATGATGAAAACGGTTCGATGTGCAGTTCTTGCGGGCTGTCGGTTCGGAGAAGAAGCATTTCCAATCATCCGTTCCTTGATGTACATGGACGGAATGGTTCTTCGTGGCCAACCAAACGTGGATCTCATCACATCAATGGGTCCTTATCTTGATGAATTTGCATCAATTGTAGAATTACCATATTCTGAACAATCAAAAACGAATCAAGAATCGACAAACCCTTCCTTCTGGGATGGGAAATTAAAACCAACCGACTAATTGGGGTAAAACGTCGCTTTATAAGCCGAATCCGGTTAGTCAGGACATGCCTAACAACAACTCACAACGTGTCATAATCGTCGGCTCAGGCCCGGGTGGCCTCGCCTCTGCTTTGCTCCTCGCTCACTCGGGCGTTGACGTAACCGTTCTCGAAAAGGCAGAAGCCGTCGGCGGACGAACAAGACTCTACAAAAAAGACGGGTACACCTTCGATAGAGGCCCAACCTTCTTTCACTATCCCGAGGTCATCGAAGAAATCTTCCAAGCAATTGGCAGGGATGCTCACAAAGAACTCGGCCTAATGCCGCTTGATCCAATGTACCGACTGGTGTTTGGTGCAGGTGGCCACATCGATGCCACAAGCAACCTCGATGAAATGACAGAGCGAATTCGAGAACTTGCAGGCGACAAGAATGCTAACGGTTTCAAAAATTATGTGAAACAAAATCGAAAGAAGCTTGACCTGTCGAAACAATGCCTCCAGACCCCTTGGTCAAGCCCATTGGATGTACTCTCAAAGCGAGCCCTTCGAGTTGCTACGGTACTCAAACCGTGGGCAAGCGTTGCTGGCGATCTCGGAAAGCACTTCTCCGACGAACGCATTCGATTGGCAATGTCATTCCAAACAAAGTACCTCGGCATGAGCCCATTCCATGCACCCTCACTGTTCACCATTCTCGCTTTCTTGGAATATGAACACGGGATATTCCACGCTAAAGGCGGCCTCGGAAGCATCACCGCTCGAATGGCGGAAATTGCAGAAGAGATGGGTGTCAAAATCCACCTCAACACGCCTGTAAAGTCGCTGATATATGAAGGAAAAACTGTGACTGGAGTTCGTATCGAAGGAAAAGAAATGTTTGCCGACAAAGTCGTTGTCAACGCAGACTTTGCTCATGCTATGACAACTCTTGTTCCTGACGAAAAGCGAAAGAAATGGTCCAACAAGAAACTCGAGAAGAAAGGTTACTCTTGCTCTACATTCATGCTGTACCTTGGCGTCGACAAGAAGTACGATCACCCGCATCATCAAATCTATGCATCTTCATCTTACGAGAAGAACTTGCAAGATATAACCAACCATCGGCTCACGTGGGACGACCCATCTGTCTATGTGCAAAACGCATCCATTACTGATGACTCTCTTGCTCCTGAAGGCCATTCCACCATCTACGTCTTGGTACCAGTTCCCAACCAACACGAAAGCATTGTTTGGGATGACATCAAGGCTGATTTCCGAGAGACCATCGTAAAGCAGTTGGCGAAACTCGGGTACGATGACATTGCAGACCACATCGTTTCTGAGACCATCATCACGCCAGACGACTGGGGTGCATCCGACATCTACAGAGGTGCTGTGTTCAACCTAACTCACGACCTCAAGCAAATGCTATGGCGACGCCCTCACAACCGATTTGAAGAAGCTAACAACCTCTACATCGTTGGAGGAGGCACGCACCCAGGAAGCGGCCTACCAACCATCTTTGAAAGTGCAAGAATCAGCAGCAAACTCGTTCTCGCTGATCTCGGCATCCGTCCTGACTGGAATGGCGTCGACTCTTGGTTCAAGGATGTAAAACGCCCCAAGATCTCTGCCCGAACCGTTGCTCCAACCCCAAAGAAGGAAAGTGTCACAACTAGCAAGGCCTGAGTGATGAAATTTGCGAATTTTTGGCGTCCTAGTAGCATTGCTCTTCTTGTCCGGTTGCATTGACCCAGTTACCGAAGAAGGCAGAGTATTCACGCTACAAACTCTCGACAGAGTCGAAGACGCTGGAGCAAACTACTCACTGAAAGAGAACCTCTCAGAAGGCCCTGTCCTGATTCTCTTCATTGGTGTAGGATGTATTGGGTGCAAAGAATGGACAGACGAACTGCGTTCAAACCACCAAGAATGGATGGAGATGGAGCCGCCTCTCCAACTGGTTTCCATTGAGCGATATCCGTCTTTTGAGTCCCAAGAAGATGTAGCTCTTGAATTCGGGTCTCCAGAAAGTAATCATTACACTCCTTGGCCGATAACGTTGCCGTCAGATGAAGATCCCATTCGTAAATACGATGATGAAACTAAACTCAGTTCTACGGTTTTCGAATATTACGGAATGCCAGGAACTCCGACCCTTATGCTCATCGATGAAGATGGTGTAACGCAATGGAAAAGTTCCACGTATTATCCTGATTCGGAAACAATATCAGAAATTGAAACACAATACAAGGATTTGATTTAATGGCAGACATACTCCTCCTCTCAGCACTCGTTTTAGCATCAATGTGGGTTGGACCTTTCTGGCTACTCATGATGATTCAACCATACGAAGAAAGAACCCAGAAGTGGATGAGTGGACCATGGTTCGTCCTCGGACCGCTCGTATCTTACCTGGTCATTTTGATGATGAATCTTGGAGCCCTTGCTGATATGATGGGAGACGGCACTCTCAGTGGTTTTGTTGAAGCGTTAGCAGATATTCTTGGAACTGAGGATGGAGCAGTCCTCGCATGGACACACTTTGTCATCGGTGATATCATCACAACTCGTTGGATTTGGAAACGAAGCATAGAGACGGAAATAAACAAAACTGTAACCCAGACGGCCATATTATTCGGAGTCATGTTGATGCCAATCGGCCTTGCCATCCACCTCGTATCCGTACAACTGAAGAAGGCAAAGAACACGCATTCATAACCAAAAACAGCGGAGTTGAAAGTATGCAAGGAGAAATCACTGTAGATGAAGCATATCTACAATGTGAAGAAATTTGTAGGAAAGCATCCTCTACATTCTTTGCAAGTTTCTCAGCGCTCCCAATCAAGAAAAGAAAAGCAGTACACGCAGTTTACGCATTGTGTCGATATCTTGATGACATAGCAGATGGCGATACTCGCCCAGATGTCAACGAAACTGATGCATTAAATCAACTCGTTATCGAACGAGATACGCTGCTTCGATCAATTCACCAATCAAAACCAAACAATTCTGAAGAAGAACACAAATATCGCTTGATGGCCTTAGTCGATGCCAAAGAGCGATTAACACGTCTGTTTAATGGGGATAAAACTGCAACACATAACGAACCCATTTTTGTTGCTATGCATCATGTGTTCAAACAGTTCCAGTTCCGTCTCGATGATTTCGAAACCATCATCGAAGGGATGGAAGATGACCTCTTTGAAGTCCGACTCAGAACGTGGGATGAAGTTCGTTCATACTGTTACAAGGTCGCTTCTGCTGTTGGACTCGTTCTGATCGAAATCTATGGATGCGATGATGCTGGTGCCCGTATTCATGCTATTGACATGGGTATTCAGTTACAGATGATCAACATTCTTCGAGATGTTGCTGAGGATTATCGAGCTGGAAGAATATACCTTCCAATACAAGCCTTAGCAGAATACAATATCAATGTAGATGAACTCGGAAAAACAGACTTTGGAACCAACCAACGATGGAAAGCATTCGTCCAAGAATACATCGAAGTGGTACGAAGACATCAGCAATCAGCGAAACATCTCTTCGAATATCTTGATTCGAAATCAAGATTACAACCACAACTTATGTGTGAAGCATACGATGCCATTTTCCATGAAATCGTACGACGATCGGGAGACGTATTTAGCAGTCGACCAAAACTATCCAAGTGGAGAAAACTTCGATTGGCTGCTAAACTCTCACTACGAAGAATACGCGCCAAATGGTCTTGATGCAACAGCATAGGATACACCCAATGGATTGAAACCCTAACGACCGCTGGCCCGTTCATGGTTGAGGTTTTACCCGTATCTGTAACGGTTCTCTTGCCCACTCGTAATGAAGAAGAAGCACTAGGTGCTACAGTCGATGCTATCCCTCGAGGATGGTGTGAATCACTCGAAATCATGATCGTGGATGGTTCTTCCACTGACCGTACAAGAGAAATTGCACTCGAGAAGGATGTTCGCGTCCATCTTGAACCTCGTAAAGGATATGGAAGAGCATATCGTACTGGCTTTGCTGTTGCTTCAAATGACATCATCGTAACAATGGATGCAGATTGCACCTACCCTGCAGAACTTATTCCAGAACTTGTCAAGAGACTCCTTGATGAGGATTTGAAATTCATCACCTGTGACAGATTGAGTATGGCAGAATCTGGTTCAATGTCAGGTCTACATGGATTCGGAAACTGGGTTCTTTCATTCACAGCTCGGGTCTTGTTCGGCTATGGAATCAAAGATTCTCAATCAGGAATGTGGGTATTCCGTAAGGATATTTTCGAAAATGAAAAGATGCGTCCAACCAACGACGGAATGCCTCTATCAGAAGAAGTCAAAATTCTTGCAAGAAAGCACCTTGGAAAGAAAAAGGCTATTGAAATCTCAGTTCCATACAGAGAGCGTGTTGGAGAAGC
>QQSG01000067.1:0-974 GCA_003602665.1 Candidatus Poseidoniales archaeon | reverse complement strand
GGTTGGAAGAATCTACGTTTCCTTTATGCTAAGCGAATTGGATTAGCACGCACTCGTTCTGAATGGGGTCCTCTTGATGATAATCCAGACAGTCTAAACGGCGATCTTCCAGAGCAGAAGAAGTGATTATTCCTCCTCAAGGAATTTCAGTGGAGCCAGTTTCGAATCGATGGCTACTCTCTGTTGAATCATGAGCATGAATGGGACAAATACCCATAATCCGATCCACATATACATCATTTCCTCTAAGAACTCAGGAGTGGTTGTGGTCACCTCACCCTTTACTCCAATGTAAGACTCAGCATCAACTGTTCCTGGAATTGGAATCTCAGCTTCAACTAGGCTTCGATTTGCGGGGCGAACCATTCCAATATCATATCCGCCACCTTCAAACTCCAAAACAAAACCATCGAGACCTAGCGATGTCTCTGCTTGAAATTCCGAATGGGCAAGGAAGGCCTCTGAATTATCATTTTCAGAATATATTTCTGGGTCCCCAGCTGCAGTAGAAAACCAAGAAATCGGTAGCAAAACGAGGATCATGACAAATATTGTTAGCACCATTGTCATTGATGTGAATGAAAGTAAACGTCGACTTAGTGTTAGCCAAAATCCACTATGTTGCTTCCAAAAGTCTACGAGAATTAAGATCAAAAGTACCCCGGACACCAGCATTGAGCCATAGATCAATTGATGCGTATTCGATTTTATCTCATCTGGAGTAGGTGATGAAAACGTTTCATTCCAATCTTCTTCATACGTTTCTTGATTCTCAAGTGCTGCTCTTGAATCTCGTTCACTTTGCCAATGACTCAGACGTATAGGGCCAAATAATTCAATGGAAAGATCATCTTGGTTTTCTTTCATGTCAATTGTGATATTGACTGCTACACCTTCAAGAGAAAGGGGACCTTCCTCCACAGTTGCTGAAAGACGTCCGGTAAACCACGATTCGTCTTCGAGAGATGTGTTTA
>QQSG01000066.1:12261-13496 GCA_003602665.1 Candidatus Poseidoniales archaeon | reverse complement strand
GGGGAGACTCTGGATATTGGCATTGGTAATATGCTGGATAAATTTGCTCGTTTACAAGGCATTCCATTCCCAGGTGGTCCAGTCATAGAAAAACTCGCCTTAGAATTCATAGAAAATCATCCGGACGCCACACTAGAAGGATTGGAATTGCCTTATCCGGTACGGGGGATGGATCTGGCTTTCTCAGGAATTCTAACTGCAGCTCAAAGATTAATTGAGAAAGGTCATTCCCTTGGATCAGTTTGTTGGTCATTACAAGAACATGCCTTCGCTGCGTGTGTCGAAGTAGCGGAACGCGCTTTAGCACATAGTGGAAAAACCGAACTCTTGCTTGGTGGTGGGGTTGCTTGTAACAATCGTATTAGAGAAATGTGTACACTCATGTCCCTAGATAGGGAATCAACATCCCATGCACCTCCTCGAATGTATTGTATCGATAATGGAACTATGATTGCACTTTTAGGGCATATTGAACTCAATAATGGTAGAAAAACATCATTCAAATCTAGCGGAATTAATCAATATCTTCGTACAGATGACACATTAGTCTCATGGTCGTAGTCGCTTTCATGCGATTTGTTTTTAATGAGTCGTCATGGAGTTGGAACTACCGGGGGCTTCATAATTCGAGACAGGCGAAGAAAAAAGGATGAACCATTCAATCCTTTTGCGGCAAATGCTAATGCCGTCCGCCAGAAGAAAAGGAGTGAACGTACACTTCAAACAGGTACCCCCACAACTGCTCCCGTTAGACCAACTCCTCAATCAGGGAATATGGAATCTGACTTGTTAAAAAAGCAACAAGAGGCAAGAAAAAAACTAACAGTATCTGAAAAGCAAGCCTCCTCTCAAACCAAACCAACGGTTGGTGCAGAACAAATTAATCCTGCCTCAACCCAACAATCTGCTGTGAAAAATCAATCGCGAGCTGATCGATTAGCGGAATTGAGAAAGCAGTCCCAAGAGTCGATTAAAAAGACTGAGTTAATATTGGAACCGTCAGCTCCAAAGGCAGCTCCCGCAGCACAGCCAGTAACAATCGCTACAGAAACGGTTTCAGTCTCAATACCTGAATCTCCGATTGTTCCACAAGCAGAAAGTGAAATCGAAGCGACATCTCAAAAGAATGTGTTCAAGCAAATCACAACCAAGGTCAAAAAGCCGGAGAGGTTTGGCAAGAGGAGAAGAAGGCATGACGATGGTCGTGGCGGACGCCAACCCAAAGTAAAGAAACT
>QQSG01000066.1:11355-12224 GCA_003602665.1 Candidatus Poseidoniales archaeon | reverse complement strand
AAAGATATTCTAGATGACGAAACCGTTGCAGAGGAACACCGCTCCAATTTATTGGGCCAAATTTGGGCTAAAGGAGAACGAATGGGTGTCGAAGAAACGTATGCATTCATCTCGACTAAGGAAGAAGAACTCATAATTTCCAAAGAAGTAGCGGAACGACTAACAACCCTCGTCAGGGCCCTCACAACAAGAAGATGATATTATGTCAATCGTAGAAGCAAACGCAGTAGCAACAGTCCATTATACAGGAACACTACCGGGATCAGGAGAAGTTTTTGATTCCAGTGAAGGGCGAGATCCACTTACATTTTTAGTAGGCCACAAGCAAATGATTCCTGGTTTTGAAGAAGAACTCATGGGTGCGGAAAAAGGTGAACGTAGAACATTTACTTTGGAGCCAGATAGAGCCTATGGCCAAAAGATGGAAGAAGCAATTCAAACAATTCCAAAGGATATGTTCGGAGATATTGAGCCTGAAGTCGGTATGACACTCATGTCTGATGTTGGACCATTCAACGTGACTGCTGTGGATGGAGATACCATCACAGTGGATTTTAATCACAAACTCGCTGGAGAAACTCTCGAATTTAGTGTCGAAGTTGTTGATGTAAGACCAGCATCGGAAGAAGAACTCTCCCATGGCCATGCACATGGCCCTGGTGGACACGAACATTGAACTTGAAAGCGAGGATTGATGAATTGCCTCGTTGTGGGTGATTCATGGTGGCGTTTCGTAAAGACAAGTGGGAAACATTGGGCGGCATACCCGTTCCATCATACCACATTGGAAATATTGAAGGTGAAATTCCTGGCAAACCGCCCTACACCCGTGGCATTCACGAACACATGTACAAGACACGTCTTTGGAC
>QQSG01000066.1:10803-11231 GCA_003602665.1 Candidatus Poseidoniales archaeon | reverse complement strand
GCAGACGATCCATTGTCAGAAGGAGAAGTTGGAAAGGTCGGTGTATCGATATCAACGCTTGAAGATATGCGTGAGTTATTGGCTGGAATACCACTCGATAAAGTATCAACTTCTATGACAATCAATGCTCCAGCAATGATTTTATTGGCAATGTATGCAGTCGTTGCAGAAGAACAGGGAGTTTCAATGGACAAAATTTCTGGCACCATTCAAAACGACATTCTCAAAGAGTATATTGCTAGAGGGACATATGTATTTCCGCCAGGACCATCGATGAGATTGATTACAGATATCTTTGAATATTGCTCAGAGCAGATTCCTAAGTGGAACACCATTTCTATATCCGGATATCATATACGTGAAGCTGGATCTACAGCAGTCCAAGAATTAGCTTTTACAATATCCAACGCCTTGGCATATGTCGAATC
>QQSG01000066.1:7223-10742 GCA_003602665.1 Candidatus Poseidoniales archaeon | reverse complement strand
TGCCACAATGATTTTTTAGAAGAAGTATCCAAATTCAGGGCAGCAAGACGTCTTTGGTATGATCTCATGACAGAGAGGTATAATCCGAAAAATCCACGTTCTTCTATGCTAAGATTCCATACCCAAGTCGCAGGCGTATCATTAACAGCACAACAACCACTGAATAATATTAGTAGAGTAACAATCCAAGCATTGGCAGCAGTATGCGGTGGTACTCAAAGCCTCCATACAAATAGTTACGATGAGGCCCTAGGATTACCAACAGAAAAAAGTGCTACTGTTGCATTGAGGACACAACAAATTATTGCTGAAGAGTCAGGTGTTGCAGATGTTGTCGACCCCTTTGCAGGCTCCTATCATATCGAAAACCTCACCGATGAGATTTATGCTCAAACCATGAATGAAATACTCAAAATCGAATCCCTCGGAGGCTCGATGTCAGCAATAGAACAAGGATATCAGCAACAGGAAATTCATTCTACTGCATACAGATATTTCAATGAAATAGAAAAAAATTCAAGGAAAATTGTTGGAGTCAATCATGGAGTACTTCAGGAAGACATCAAAGTACAGCCTATGAAACTAAATCCCAAGGTCACCGAACAGCAGCATCATAGACTTACAGCAAATAGGAATTCAAGAAATTCAGAAGATGTTCGTACGATATTAACATCGATCACAGAAGCTTGTTCAACCGATGAGAATTTATTCCCACTTGTTATTCAAGCTGTTAAATTAGATGCGACCTTGGGCGAAATAATGAAAGCGATGAAGGATGTATTTGGAACATACATGGCACCAAGTGGCTTTTAGGTGATTCATATGAAACAAAGAATTGAAATTGATCACATCGGTATAGCGACGAATACATTGGAAGAGGGAAGTAAATTTTGGACCATATTAGGACTTGAGGCTCAAGGATTAGATGACTTTGTGGAAGACCAAGGTGTAACAACCAGATTTTTTCCATTGTCACCTTCCGATTCTAAGGGACCTAACATCGAATTATTGGAACCATCTGGACCAGATACACCTATAGGCAAATTTCTACAAAAGCGCGGGGAAGGAATTCAACAACTTTGTTTGTCAGTAGATAATTTAGAAGACATGATCACCCACCTAATCAATAATGGAATAAAAATGATTGATCAAATTCCGAGAAAGGGAGCACACAATTCCATAATTGCCTTTGTACATCCGAAAAGCACAGGCGGTGTTTTAGTCGAACTAAAACAAAGATAAGAGGAAGTTCAAGCATAATGCTCTTAGTCATTCACGACAGCCCTAAAACGATGAGAAGTTGTATTGACCATTTGATAGCCTTGCCGCATATCGCAGGTCCAAGAATTCGAGAAGAAGCAGAATTCATTGCTAGCCGATTGGAAATTCTTCGTGTCCATGGAGAAATATCGAACGATGCATTTCTTGACGCAGGGGCAATTCAAGGTGCTTTCACTCTCATCGGGAACCTTGTCGAGATGGGGATACCACAGCAAGAAATTCAACAAGAGTTGCGAAACACGCTTGCAAGAGCAAAACGCCTCGAGGAAAAACATCCTGGTTTAGACGTGGCTATTGAGAACGGAAGAGCCTCGTAATCGAGGGTTCAAGATGAACGAAAATCTGCTTCACCTCACTGATGTGAGTAAATCTTTCGGGGATGTTCATGCCATTGAACATGTTTCATTGAACATCCAAAACAAATCTATTGTCGGTTTGGTTGGGGGCAACGGTGCTGGAAAAACAACATTGTTACGAATGATGGCTGGTATCTACAAGCCAACTAAAGGGAGAGTTCATCTTCAAGATGGACAAAATGTGGACCAGATGCGATCAGTATTGGGTGTAGTCCCTGAATCAACAGGATTGTATTCCAAACTAACTGCTTGGGAAAATATTCGATTCCACAGCAGAATTCATGGAGTTGAAGATTCGCTAGCATGGTCTAGAACAATACGATTTGCTGAATTGCTAGATATGCAGGAAAGCCTTCATCGGTATACAGAAGGTTTCTCAAGAGGTATGCGTCAAAAAACTGCGTTACTTAGAGCTTTAGCACATGGGCCAAGTATTCTATTATTGGACGAACCTACAGCAGGATTAGATGTGACATCCGCCCGAATCGTTAGAAAATTAGTTCAGAAACTCAAGGATGAAGGAGGGACTGTCATCTATTCAACCCATCATTTAGCAGAGGCTGAACAAGTATGTGATCGGATTATCATCGTTCACAATGGAACCATCCGTGCAGATGGAACGCCAGAAGAATTGCTTCAATACACAAATACGAATTCTCTTGAGGAAGCTTATGTTTCTCTTACAACAGAAGTTGCCCGTCCGCGTCAGGAGGATACAATTCAAACCTCAAAGTTCGCATTGTTATGGCGCCGATTATTTACACGAAATCATCGATACGAGGTGAATGAAGATGAGTAAGATCCGATTTGCACAAATGCGTATTGTAGCAAAGAAAGAAATCATGGAATTCGTACGCGATTGGCGTACTATTGTGGCATTGATTCTTGTTCCATTAATGCTTTTCCCACTCCTCTTTATCGCGTTCCCTCTTGTCATGCAAAACGAGGCACAAGAATTACAAGAGTTAGAAGTCGACATCCTAGTTCAATCGGATTATATCGATGATGAGATATTATTGGGGCTGAATCAGAGCAATATGACAATTACAATCAATTCATTGCCTAGCGGACTTGTAAGTCTATCTGAACCAATGAATGATTCTTCAATCCTACGTTCTTACGAATTTGATGCCATATTACGACTCGAACAAAGAAACGATACATGGTTCTATTCCGTACTATACCTTTCCACATCTGAACAATCCGCAGAGGCAAGGAACCGAATCCTAGAGGTCCTAAATACATGGGAAACCAATGAGACAATTGAGCGAATTGAAGCAGGAGGTTTAGATCCAGATTCAACGCTAAATCCTTTACGCTGGGACGGAATTATTGCAGATGCAGATGTGGCAACAAAAGGAGAACAAGCGGGAATGCTCTTGTCTTTATTCATTCCATTCGTTCTCGCCTTATGGACAGCTTCTGCCGCAGTACAACCCGCTATTGACATGACAGTTGGGGAAAGGGAACGGGGAACACTTGAATCTCTGTTGAGTCTGCCATTATCCCGTTCAGAATTATTAATGGGTAAGTGGCTAGCTGTCGTTACAATTACTGGAGTAGGGGTTGCATTACAGGTCGCCGGTCTACTGTTTGGAATTGCATTCTTAGCAGAGGATTTAGTCAATGTACCAAGCATAAGTATCGGCTCTGTGATCTTGTTAACGTTAGCAGTGGGTCTCTATGGAACGATGATTGTAGCACTCTATCTTGCTTTAGCTATGAGGTCTAAATCTGTCAAGGAGGCAGGTACCGTACTTACGCCAATTACCTTGGCTATGATCGTACCAATTTTACTCACACAGTTCATTAATTTGGATGACGTAGAATCATTTTGGTTTGCCATACCATTTGTGAATGTCCTACTGGCACTTCGGGAATT
>QQSG01000066.1:0-6921 GCA_003602665.1 Candidatus Poseidoniales archaeon | reverse complement strand
ATCGATAAGAGACAAGGCAGATTAGAAGGTGAATGATTTGACGACAAGAAAACAAGCAGAAGAAGCTGTACACACATTACTATGTTATTTGGAATCAGATTCCAAGAGGGAAGGGCTAATGCGAACACCTGAGAGAGTAATCGATTCATGGGATGAAATTTTCAGTGGATACAAAACCAACCCAAAGGATATTCTAGAAGCTACATTCAACGCTGAGGGTTATGATGGTATTGTGTTGCTGAGTAATATTGAATTTCATTCTACATGTGAGCATCATCTCCAACCATTTTCTGGTAAAGCGCACGTAGCATACATCCCAGTAGACAGAATTGTGGGCATCTCAAAACTCGCAAGGATAGTTGAACATCATGCATTGAGATTACAAAATCAAGAACGAATTACCAACGGGATTGCAAATGATTTGGTTGAAAACCTTTCACCACTTGGGGCCGCAGTAATTATCCAGGCTGCACATGGTTGTATGCGTTGTAGAGGCGTTAAGAAACAAAATGCAATCATGACAACGAGTTCTATGAGGGGAGTATTCTTCGATAAACAAGAAGCTCGTAGTGAACTAATGCAACTTATTTCGAATTCTAATCAGAGATGATTCTATGCAGCAATGTTCTTTATCTGGAGAAGAAGTGTTGGACGATCCTTCTGATTTAGCAAAAGAATATCCTATTGTAGAAATATTTCATTCAGTCCAAGGAGAAGGGTATCATGCAGGTATACCACACGTGTTCATTCGCTTTGGTTCTTGCAATCTCCGTTGCTCTTGGTGCGATACAGATTTTGATACTCATGAAAATATGACTTCTATTGACATTCTGGCTGAAGTGATGAAATATGATTGCAAGCGAATAATATTCACTGGAGGCGAACCTATGCTTCAGGATTTGTGGCCATTACACCGCTTATTGAAACGTAGGGGATTTAATTTGGCTGTGGAAAGCAACGGTACAATAGAAATCCCAGATGGATTACTTGATTGGATTTGCATATCTCCTAAAGATCAAATGTATCCTAATGTTGCAATAAGGCAAAGAAATGGTGACGAAATGAAAGTAGTCTACTGTGGGCAAGACCTCTCAATGTATGATCATCTAAAGAAAGGCTTTGACAATCTGTTCATACAACCATGCTACATCGATACTGATTCCATTGAAGAAAATGGAAAATCCTTCCAAATTACCGAAGATGTAGTGAAGAAGAATCCTGAATGGAGACTATCTCTTCAAACTCATAAATGGATGGGGATTCTATGAAGCAAGTTATTCTGGCTCTTAGCGGAGGTATGGATTCAACCTGCCTCTTAATGCATTATTTAGCAAACGGATATCAGGCGACATGCATCTCCTACATCTATGGACAAAAACATTCGGTGGAGATTGAGAAGGCAAAAGCAACAATTGCATTTTGCAAGACTCATCAATACGATGTTCAACATCACATCGTAGACTTATCCCCAGCAATGAAACTCTTTGATTCTGCTCTAACATCAGAAGGTCAAGATATACCAACAGGACACTATGAAGAAGAACAGATGAAATTGACAGTCGTACCTAATCGCAATGCCATTTTCGCGTCAATACTCTATGGTTTTGCTTTGTCCAAAGCCAAAGTATCTCGTGAAGAGGTAGTATTAGCCCTTGGCGTTCACAGTGGCGATCATGCAATTTACCCAGATTGTAGACCCGAATTTTATGAATCTCTTCATGCAGCATTTAAAATTGGGAATTGGGATCATGAACTTGTTGAATTCGATTTACCATTCCTCCACGGAGATAAAGAAACCATTCTCCTTGATGCTTTAGATTCTACAAAGAAACTTGGATGGGATTTTGATACGGTTCTTGGGAATACCATCACCTCCTATAATCCTGACAGAGAAGGTAAGAGTTCTGGGACGAGTGGTTCAGACATTGAAAGGATTCTAGCATTCCATGCAATTGGAAGGAAAGATCCTATTCAGTACGTGTTACCCTGGGAAAACATCCTTTCAAATGCCTTAGCAGTAGAATCTCAATACAAAGGTGATGCCCATGAGTAATGACTGGAAAAAAAACATAGAATCGTTGTCTGATATTTCATTTCATGTAACACAACAAAATGGCACAGAGCGACCTTTTACTGGCATATTAAACAAAGAAGCAAGGAAAGGAAATTACACATGTATTGTATGTAAAACCCTCTTGTTTACGGATCAAATGAAATTTGATTCTGGATGTGGATGGCCGGCCTTTCATTCCGAAGACTCAAAAGCGTGTATATCGCGAATCATTGATGTAACGCACGGAATGGTACGTACAGAAGTGCGTTGTGGAACCTGTGATGCTCATTTGGGACATGTATTCAATGACGGTCCAAGTAAACACGGTGGCGAGCGATATTGCATTAATAGCGCTGCAATGAATTTTGAGGTGAAAGAATGACGACAAGAATACGAAGATATGTTGAAACTGATACGGGCCATAGAGTTCCAAATCATAAAAGTAAATGTAGACACTTCCATGGTCATCGATACAGATTTGAGGCTGAGATAGAAGGGGATATTGTAGACACTCCGGGGGTAAGTGACGAGGGCATGGTCATGGATTTCTCCGATGTGAGTCAGATATTGATGGAATATATTCACGATGTAGTCGATCATGCCTTCATCGTATATTCAGGTGATGAAGAGGCGAAACTCGCATTAGCTCATCTCAATTCAGAACACAGAACGTTTGTTGTTCCATTTATTCCAACTGCGGAAAACTTAGCAAAATGGGCATTCGAACAAGTAGATCCGCACATCAAGAACTCGTATGGAACTGCACTAAAACTCGTAGCAATGCATGTTCGTGAAACACCAAAAAGTTGGGCCTCATGGACGCCTTAGTTATTCTTCTTCGCGGATTACCTTACGTCTTCTAGACGCTCGCCAGTCATCATTTCCAGCGGCAAATGAAAGAGCTGTTGCTGAATCAACAAGTCCACCGATCATCCTGTTTGCTTCGTCTCTTAGGAGGCCAGAACGCTGTAATGCTCGAATCATGGAATGGCTGAACGATTTCTTTCTCTCTTCACTACCAGGGAGATTTCTCGCTATGTCCATAATGGCTTTTCTAAGTACATCACGTTGTTCAGGGGATATTCCTCGTTCAAGTGGAACAATAGAAGGCATGGCCTTATCTTTCCCTTGATTCAATAAGACTCTGTGCCGGTGTAATTCATAGGTTAACGTGTGGACAGCATGACTCAAATTAGTTATTGGATATCCTTCCCAAGTTGGTAGGGTTACCAGATAATCACAATTCAACAAATCTTCTTCATCGAGTCCTTTCCCTTCCTCGCCAAACACCAGAGCCACTGATTCGGTCTGAGTAGATACCCTATCAGAAAATTCCCACGGATACACGAAATGACGCATTTGAGTTTTAGAACCAACTTCCCGTTTTCCCGATGTACCCACAACAACTGAACAATCAGATACTGCTGCATCAAAAGATGAAAACACTTCGCAATTATCTAAAATTCTTCCAGCATGTTTAGCACGATTTCTCGCTTCAATATCATCTGGACTGCATACTGGATTTACCAATCGAAGTCGATCGTAACCATGATTGAGTAATGACCTACAAACTGCACCAAGATTACCTGGGTGTTGAACCCCTACGAGGACGATAACAAGATCATACGAAGATGAGGGAAGAGGCAAGTCACTTCGATCTCCCATTATTCACCCTCCATTGAATTGATAAATTCTGCAATCCACATCGGATTACATGCTTGATAGATGAAAAAAAGAAAACCACCTGTTTCTCGGTCGGGCATAACGAGTGAGCGACGACGCACATTGTGTTGATTTCGCAAATGTAGAATTAATAACTCGAGTTGTTCAGTATCGTTCCCATGAACAGATACCGGTGTTCGATTCCAATCAACCCAAATGGGCACAGAACCGACTCCGTTCAATCAGTACGACGTTGGCGGTAACGAGTAACGTAGCCTGCAATCCAATTTCGTAGTTTCTTTGTACTTACGTCTGTAAGTTGGGACACCATCAATTTGTTGTGATCGAAGTCATCAGTAAATTTCTCACCGTGTTCTTCAACAAGTCGAATGGCTCTAATTTTGATAAAACTTGGTCGGATATTTCCCATACTTATGCCTCCACGTACAATTTGACTTCAATAGGGATGTCAGGTTCATCGTGACGAATGACGGTCAGTTTGATCTTGCGTGGTGGGTTTTCAATTCCACGTTCCCAGATTTTCTCATTCACTTCGGGGTCGATGTAGATTTCTTCCTCTGGAGTTACTTTGAGATGACGAATAACTTGGTCTTTAATGATTTGAATAGCACGAGGTGCACGCTTGTAGCGTGTAATGTTCCATGCATTTCTAAGTGGTACGATAAGTTCGGATGTTGCTGCTCTTGCCATCTTATCACCTCATCGTTGTAATTTGCTACGTCGCCAGTGGTGACGCTTTGGATGCGAAACTGTGCCGCGGTTGGTCTTGAGCATGACCCATACGGGTACACGTCGGTTTTGCTTCCCTGCCTTCATGAGGCGAATTTTCTTTGCTGCTGGTTTATTTTTTGACATGTTCGAGCACCCCTCATCAGATTCGACGGATAGACGCACTACGGCGGCTCTTGGATAGGTTGGTTAGGATTCTCTTTAGTTGCTCATCGGAAACAGGCACAGAGATTTTGGATTCTTGATGGAGAGAAACGAGTTGCTTCTTGAGCAACTCAGCACGAGATGGATCGACCAATGACACATTTGTCAAACGCCCTCTGGCTTCGGGAGAAAGGATGGTCCGCATGGCTGAATCGAGAGCATTTTGCTCTACAGCTTTTGCCTGGGATTCAACTTCAGCATCTGCTTGTTGCTTGGCTTGTTGTGCTAATTGTTGTTGAAGTTCTTGTTGACGTCGTAGTCGAAATGCTTCAAGTTCTGAAGACGTATTATCGACCATAGAAATCACCTACTCACTTCCAATCAGTACTTGTCGAGTCCTGGGTATTCTGCTTCTACATCAGGTCGAACTGCGTGAGCAACTTCGTTCAAGAGTTTGTGACCTGCTGGCGTAATAACACGACCAGAGTAGAGTTGAGTTGCTTCTCTGTTTTCTGGTTCGATAACTCGTGTTGCTTGTGTTGCGACGAGTCCAGCATCTTCGAGTTGTTGAAGAATTGCACGAATGACCTTGCGAGATCCAACGCCGGGTGTATTTGGCTTTGAACCGTTATTTTTGCGGCCTCCGTACTCTTGTGAAAGAAGAGTTACACCGATTGGGCCTTGTCGTGCAATTTTACGCAACATTGCTGCTCCGCGGATGTGCCACCAGTCCGTTTGACTTGGAGGACGCTCACGAGAGGAGCCAGTTTTCACGACTTGAGCCCATTCAGGCATAGAAATCGAGGCATTGCTCTTCAATTGTTCAGCAACAGCTGGAATCAGAAAGTTCGCAGGAACATCATAAAACGTCGTCATGTCTACACCAAGCAACCTTCCGACTTGTCTCCCCTATTTGAATAAAACGGGCGATTCATTGTTCAAAACGATGTGCATAATGTCCTTTGGACCAGTGCAAGTCTTCATGAATCAGGCGTGTCTGGCAAGACTGATGAAGAAGGCTCTAGCACAGAACCCCAACCTCTTACGAACGTTGATTGGTCTATCGCTAACACTCATATTTATGCTCTCGTATGCTGTATACGGGGCAACCGTTTCGCCAAATTACTACATTTACGAAACGGATGCAAAAAATACAGAATTTAACGAAATAGAATTAGATAAACAAGTGATCAACAATCAAACCTACTGGACCGCTGTCGTTGAAACTGATGCTCAAAACCTAACTTGGGTAAACATGACAGTCGATGATTTAGCCACAGGTGCTATCATAAAATTATCGAATACTGCTAAATTATACAGCCACCAATTCCTAGGAGTAGAAGATGCCAAGGTGACAGTTGATGGCGAAAAGGTGGACTTTAGATGCTCAGAGCATTGTCAATTCAGTGATACCATAGAGATAGAGGCTGAAGAATCGAGCATTGAATTGCGATCGCTGACATCAACCAATCCAGCAAGACGATCAAATGGCACTGTGTACGCAGACGACATACAAGAGGCTGAAGAGGAGGCTAGGAAAGAAATTGATTATCTTCATGGTTCAACGCAACTTTTGATTCAAATTCTTGAACCCGGCAACAAATCAATCCAACCAGTCATCCAAATCCAAACTGTCAACGAAGAATTTTCATCCATTGAGGTATATTCCATTGATGCCGCTACAGAATTTCTCTGGGCACTAGCTGCAGTAGTTGGTTGTTTTTCAATGGTCCTTATTCCATCTTTTACGGTTTATTTTGCAGCACGAGCAAAAGATAAGAAAAGGGAAGAAAAACTCCGATTGGCTCAATCAGAATCCGCTGACGAATAAATCAAATACGTCGAGGGTGAATACCATAATATGGGCCGAGGACTATCTGCGACGATTGTTCTTATTTGTTTGATGTTTCAACCGCTATCAGATACATCAATCCTCGATACCGAAACAAATTTTTTGAGTGCAAAAAACTCTGGGATTGACATCACGCCAGTCGAAATTTCAATCACATATTCCAATGTAGCTGACGAAAATCAATTCAAGATGTTTTCTTCAAACCACCCGATCCCAAATTTCAACCGACCTGCAGAATTGTACGTCACCGACTCCGTAAACTCGACTCCAATGGATATTGAGGTTACAGTACGAAACGACGGCACCTCCACATCAGGGATAATCACGCTGCAACTTCTGATTCTACACAACGAATATGAACAATTTGAACTGGCCAATCGCACGATAACAATGAACGGTTTATCCAACAGTGGGCAAGGCATTGCAACCTTTTACAATGTATACGTTAACTATTCAGGAA
>QQSG01000065.1:45059-45809 GCA_003602665.1 Candidatus Poseidoniales archaeon | reverse complement strand
GGTCATGCTGTGATGGACCTCCGATTCCATGCAGGCGGAAGAGACGGGCAAGAAGTACTTCCTCCACTCGTTTCAGTTAATGCACTGATGGAATTCCTACCAATGGACGTCATCTTACAACCCGGTGATGGACTTCTCCTGACCGTTACTCAAACGGGCGAGGATTATGTTCCATCTCCACTGGCAACTGGGGGAGTGACAATCGATTGGGCTCAAAGCACCTTGACGCTTCCAACCATTGACCGGCCATGTGAGACACTTTTCCAAGTTCCAATGATCGAATATGGTGGCGAAACCACACGTCAATGTTGATTAAAACAACGAAAGAATGTCTGTAAACACATCTTTTGCAGACCCATTTGAACGTTCAACTAATCGTCGAACAATAAGTTCTGGTGTGGAACGAGCAAGGCAATTCCTTTTCGGAGTTCGGTCTACAATTAATTCGAGATGTTCATCCAATCCATTGGCTTCAATTCCATCTACTCGAAGACCAGAACCACCATATGCTTCGAGAATTGCTGGGGCTAGATGTGTAACGAGAACCATTGTTGTCTTGGTTTGTTGTTGGGCAGCTCGTAACATACCAGCAATAATTCGAGCACCGGCTCCGGGTTCTGTAATCGCTTCAAGTTCATCTGCAAGAATCAGTTTGGGTGTATCATTACAGACAACTTGTGCAAGTTCTACCAAGGTTGTTTCCAAAGCACCAGCACTTTGAGTACCGCCAGATTTTGCGAGAACATGAAG
>QQSG01000065.1:41653-44992 GCA_003602665.1 Candidatus Poseidoniales archaeon | reverse complement strand
ATGTGAGCAACGAGTTCCAATAAGGTCGTTTTACCACCACTGTTTGCACCGGTGAGTAATGCAATTGGTTGTCGATCACCATTTGGTGCAACGTCTCCAAGGCCATAGGAAACCGGCTGAGCAATACCATCGATGAACAGATGTCTTCCTTCCTCAAACCAAATTCCATGACTTACAAGCTCTGGGACTTCAGCTTGATGATGCAATGCCCATCTGGAAATACTGTACCACATGTCGTGCTCAATGAGTGTCCGTAGAGCAATTTCACATTTCGGTTTTAGTGCTGCGAGTTTACGGGAAGAACGAACGAGGTGTTCACTTCTTGAATCATTGATGCGCCTCTCGAGTTCAGCATCAATTTGATCGAGTGTAGGACGCTTAATTTTAACAGGCCAAGAAGATGAATACAGATCATGTGGGCAATTAATTCCGGTGACTTGGAGATATTCAGCCATTTCCTTTCGCCCTTCTTGCAACACTTCATCGATGACATTCTCTGTCGCTTGTGCCAACTTTCTCTGAAACGTGGCAGCATCTGCTAAAGCAGCAAGCATATCAGAACCCGATAGGTCGAGGGAAGCATTTTCCATACCCTCAGCAATACGGCTGTTGAGTGATTCTTCAAGCGATTTGGAGGTTTTCCAAAGGCTATCACGTACATGCTCCATGCTTTCAATATCTCCTGCATCTCCAAGCATCGAAACCAAAGCAGAAAGTTCTTCCAATCCTTCTGTCGATGCAAAAATCTGTTTTAGAACAGGGGGGAGTGTTCCTTTCCATTCTTGCTTCCATTGAAGGATTTGAATCAGAGTAGAAAGTACCTTTTTGTTATTCTTGAACCAGTCGATGGTATACTCAGGGACCATAATTTCCTTTTCAGCATTTGCTGGGAGAACCAACCAACCTGGTGGGACTTCTTCAGGGCCATCATTTCCAATCCATGTAACGGTTTTGAAGACGGTATAATCATTCCATTTCTCACTTGGACTTGGTTGTAATACCCGTACAAAGGATGTCCATTCCGGCTGTTCATCTCTAGAAACCACAACTCTGTCATATCGTTGACTTGGTTTTCTTGCATGACCAAGTTGTTTGAAAATCAACTGCAACCGTTCGTAAGCCTGCAAATCCTCCTTCGCTAGGCTCATCATTTCAGAACAACGTGCTCTACGGTGTTCGATCTCATGCATTGGCATTAACATCTGCATCCTAGAAGATGTTGCTGAACATGAAGAAAACGATTGCAGAGATTGTATTAATTGTGTGTGCAAGCGTTCAGATTCCTTGGTTGCAAGGAAAGTACCATCGGTTCCATGAACTTGCCTAGCAAGTTGTAAAGCACGTTTTACAGAGATTCCCTCAACTTCTGCGATTCGTGAAATATCTCCTGATTGCAACGTCTGCATGACTTCATCCCGACCACCAAAGTGGTCATCAAGTCGTTTCATGAGTCTCTCACCGATACCGGGTAATGTAGCAAGCACCATGTGCTTCATCGTTTGTCAAGGGCTTTTGAGGATAACCCACAAAACTGACCTAATCTAGACTTCTGGCAGGTGAAGTTCAACAGCAAACAATGGGTCGATATCGGTCGAATCATGATATGCTACGACAACTCCTCCATCAGGGAGTATTGCTAAACTTGCAAAATCAAAGCGAATGTCGTTACCAGCTCCAGAGGTTGAATCGAGATCCCCTTGTCCGATGTAGGTCAACGTGTCCGGAGTAAGGTCTTCGCTGTAATCACGAGTGTGATACACGACATCAATATCTGGCCCCTCGCTTGATTGATATCGTACGTTGAGAACGAACAAGTCATGCTTTCCATTACCTTGGAATTCCCATTCTTCTATTCCTGAGGCCACTGCAGACATGTCATAGGTATGGTTTGTCCAAGTTATTGCCCCATCTGTGGAGAGATAATGCGTAAGTGAGTTTCCAGAATTTGCTACACAATGAATTGAACCTGTTGTATCAAGATGACAGTATTCACTGGGAAATTGGACTGCAAGTTCATTCCATGAAAGGGTTGTATCGAGGAAAGCAGCATTTCCGTTGTCAAAATACTGTGGGAATAGTAATCCTCCACTCGGCACTGCGAACGCACGCATTTCTTTATGTGGCTTATTTACGTCCCAATATGGGTCTAAGCTGTCGTTCGTGAAATCGAGATTAACATCAATTGAAGGCTGTGATGAACTGCGTCCAGGGAATTGAATTGGATAATAATTCAGACCGTCTACTGAGATTTGTCCACCTGCATTTTGTGTTTGATGCCAGAAATTGGAGACTACCAAGGAAGCCCATTCACCGTCTCCAAAGGATGAAGAGATTGGTCCAACAACTTCGACCTGCCAACTTCGATCATAAAACGGTTCAGTTATTCGGTTGTAGCACCACTTCCATTCCATTTCAGATTGATCGTACAAAATAGCATAGAACTTGTCGAGTTTCAAATCGCCTCCTACATACGGGAACCATGACATTGAGATGATGTCACCATTGGTCGCTTGAACAATGCTTCCTTCACCGAGTCCTTCCTGTCCGGGATTTGTAGGGATAAATGTGCGGCATTGGATGTCGGGAGTAACTCCTGGCATCCACGTATCCCATTCATGCCCTCTATCAACAGACCATACAGGATACTCGCCTCCGATGTTGAATATCGAGCCATCAACGGATGTCGCAAGATAATGTTCGCAACAATTTCCTCCCTTTGTTGCATCAAAGACTGCCCAAGTCATGTTCATGCTTTGATTGGTTCGAAGGTCAATGGTCATGAAGTCTTTTGGGGTTTCATGGCTTTGTTCGTCAATCATGGCATAGTCTTCCCATATCGAAGTCTGTTCGCTTTCTTCGACAATGGATTCTCCTGAACCAAAACAACCTGCAAGAAGCATGCTGCATAGGACAAACATGGCGAGAGATTGCCTGCGCATGATGTAGGCTAAGAAGCCCTCATTTTCAAATCCTCGCAAAGAGCCTTGAAGTGTTTCAACCCATACAACGTATGTGTTCCAAACCATGTCAACGCTTCCCCATCGATGCAGACGTTCCAGATGTGTTGACCTCCTTCGAGAGCAACACGTTCTGAAATCGCTTCCCCTTCTTCAAGTGCGAAATTGTGAGGTTCGCTCGAGAGAAGCATTCCTTCGATGTTATGTTCAATGAGATGATTGGTCGTAACGACAGGATATCCATTTCCATCTGGTTCAAAATCAGGAACGATGAATCCGCATTGTTCGAGGAGAGATCCGGAATAGCGTGTTGGCGAAACGCACATGAGAGGTTCGTGCCAAATCATTGCTGCGACTTTTGGACCATTGTCTTTGTTTTTCT
>QQSG01000065.1:39624-40730 GCA_003602665.1 Candidatus Poseidoniales archaeon | reverse complement strand
TGCTGGAATCTGTCTAGATCGGTTTCAAGTGAGATTGTTTCAACATTCAATTCTTCCGATAGAAGATCATGATACGGCTCTAAGTTCGGTCCAGCAACAATGAATCCTTCTGCACATGGGAGACGTTGTCTTCGTTGTGCATCGATTCTAATGCGTCGACCTGTTTCTGCGAGTTCACGCACGAGTTCCATTTCGTTTTCGAGTTGCGTATCTTGAGGAGGTAGGTTTGTTGTTGCTTCACAGAGTGCTTCATCCCATGAATCTGCAGTTGCTCCTGCTAGCGTTCCGGGTGTCCCGACTGGCCAATCGGCCAGGTGGACAGATGTGCCTGTAAGGTTGCGATGGATTGTATCAACCATGAACGGACTGACAGGTGAGATGAGTTTGCTCAAGGTGACAAGAACTTCATGCAGCGTGTGTTGGCAAGCCAATTTGTCATTGGATTCTGCTTCATCCCATAATCGACGACGACTTCGGCGAACATACCAATTTGATAAGTCATTGACGATGAAATCTTCGAGATCTCTGCATGCTTTATGAAAATTCCAACTTGTGAATCCTTCATGATATGCTCGTGCAGTTGTATGAAGTTTTGAAAGAATCCAGCGGTCGAGTCTTGAACGATCTTCGACAGGTAGTGGTTTTGTTTCTGGATCGAAGCCATCTAAAGCAGCGTAATCAGCATGGAACCGATAGACATTCCATAGCGTCAAGAACATCTTCGCATACGTCTCTCGAACACCATTTGAATCGAATTTCAAGGGATTCCAAGGAGCACCTGCAGTGACCATGTACCATCGAGTTGCATCAGCACCTTCTCGATTGAAATGGTCCCAAGGATCAACAATATTTCCACGCGATTTGGACATTTTCTTTCCTTCTGCATCAAGGATAAGACCAAGTGACAAACATCGTTTGTATGCAGGTGAATCAAAGACGGTGGTTGAAACAGCCAAAAGGGTGTAAAACCATCCTCGTGTCTGGTCAACACCTTCACAGATGTAATCGACTGGGAAGGACGAATCGAATGTCTTCTCTTCATTGAATGGATGGTGCCATTGAGCGAATGGTGCGCAACCAGAATCAAACCAACAATCCATGACAAA
>QQSG01000065.1:28902-39515 GCA_003602665.1 Candidatus Poseidoniales archaeon | reverse complement strand
GCTCGTGCTTTTGCGACTTCTTCTTGAAGTTCAGCAATTGAACCGATGCACTTCATATTTCCATCTTCATCTCTCCAAACTGGGAGTGGTGTACCCCAATATCGTTCGCGAGATATGGCCCAATCCTTGACGTTTCGGATCCACTCGCCAAATCGACCTTCACCAACCCAATCAGGTGCCCATTCGACTCCATCATTGAATTCGAGGAGACGGTCTTTGACTGCAGTCATGCGGACAAACCAAGAATCCATGGCGTAGTAAAGCAGAGGATGGTCTGTTCTCCAGCAGTGAGGATAATCGTGGAGGTAACTCTTTTCTCTGTACAAGAGTCCAGAAGGAACGTTTTGGTTTTGTCCTACAAGAATCTCCATGACTGAATCATCACATTCTTTGACATATCTTCCATCAAGTTCTGGATGAATCCCTGTAACGAAATGGCCATTCATTCCAACAGTGTGGTATGCAGGAAGACCAACTTCCATTCCGAGGTTGTAATCGTCTTCACCGTACATGACTGCGGTGTGAACAACACCTGTACCATCCGTTGTCGTAACCCAATCAGCTGAAAGTACAGTCCATGCTGTTTCAGAATCTCCTCGAGGAACGGCACCTGGGAAGAGTGGTTCATACGAGCGCCCGACAAGAGCAGAACCTGGGATTTCTTCGATGATATCGACGTGGTGCCTGAGCACCTCGCCCATCAGATCCTTGGCAAGAATCAATTCTTCGCCAACTTTTGCTCCACCTCTACCTTGCCATCCTTCGGGTTCTTCTCGAACTCTACAACGAGCGTAGGTGACTTCAGGTCCAACAGCGAGCCCAACGTTACCAGGAAGCGTCCAAGGCGTTGTTGTCCATGCGAGGATGGATGCATCATCGTCGGTGAGTTTGAATTTGATGTATACCGAGGGTTCCTCGACTTCTTTGTAGCCTAATGCGACTTCGTGACTGGAATAAGACGTTCCTGTTTGTGGACAATATGGAAGGACTTTGTGGCCGCGATATAGAAGATTTTTATCGAACATTTGCTTGAGAGCCCACCAGCAGGATTCAACATAATTGTTGTCCAATGTGACGTATGGGTTGTCCAAATCTACCCAATATGCCATCCTCTCTGTCATTTCTCTCCAAGCGCTTTCATAGGTCCAAACACTTTCTCGACAAGCATCGTTGAAGGCTTGCATACCGAATTCATCAATGGCTTCATTACTCATTAAATCAAGTCGTTTTTGGACTTCAATTTCAACAGGTAATCCATGTGTGTCCCAGCCACCTTTACGTTGTACGAGGAAGCCTTCCATAGTCTTCCAACGGCATACAAGATCCTTGTAGGCTCTCGCGACAACATGATGGATTCCTGGCTTTCCGTTTGCAGTCGGTGGGCCTTCCAAGAAAATGAAAGGTGCGCCATCTTTACTTGAACCGATTGAAGATTCAAATGCGTTTTCATTCTTCCATGTATCCAGTAAAGCGGTTTCAAGCGCTACTGCATCGAGGTCACCTGCTGCTGACGGTCGAACCATGACCTTGCGAATCACAAGGTTGATTTCAACCTCTCCCTCATTTTCGAGGAAGATTGAGGAGTGACACATTCAAGACCTTTCAAATTCAGGCAGATACATGGCCGGGTCCTTGAAAGGTCAGAGCGTTGCTTTCTTCGTTCTGTTCTTATTCGTGTTCGCACCGTTCACTTCTCTTGCCCCTTCTGCTTCTTTTGATGTTCTTGAAGAGGCTACTGCGCCTAATTTAGTCGGTGAAAACACGCCAGTTATCGTTGACATCCGGCCAGGCCAAACAAGTCAAAACCCATTTGAGTTAACGGTGCCTTCCTCCACAGGAACGATCACACATCTCGACATGACAATGCAATCAGTACCGCTTCAAAATTCACAGACTCTCTTGTGGCAGGGTGCGTCTGCATGGAACCACCAAGATGCCACTCACAGCAACACATATTCTCAATCTGGATTGTTGACAGGATCAGGTTCTTCACCAGGATACGACTTCAACAACGGCGCTCAGGGGTGGACGTTTTCAAATACATTGAGCAGTAGAATTACTACACCAGCGTGTGGATACAACGGATCAAGTGGAGGTTCAATTAGAACTCATGGCGGTTCAACCTTTGCTACTTCTCCTGTTATTGACCTTGCGAATCGAGTGAATATTCCATTTAATGCTTGGGTACATGAAGGTAGGAGTGGATGCGGAGAGACGCCTGATAGTGGTGAAAATCTCCAATTCAAATACAAAAACGCTAATTCACAATGGATTACTTTCCATACGTTCCAAGCAGCAGGTTTTGGGGGAACCCCTCAATCGAATTTCCAATTTTCAGCCACTCTTCCCGCAGCAGCTCTCCATACGAATTCACAATTCAGAATTCAGCAAACGTCAGGAAGTGGTGGTGGCTCTACTTGTTGCGACTTTTGGTTCATAGATGATGTCAAAATCGTTGTTCCACCGGTAACCACATGGCTCAGTCCTTCGTTTGGATACAATACTTCCAACTCGTTTTCCCTTGCAGAAGGTCCATATGCGCCGATGTATATCAATGCAGATCTTCCTGAAAATTCCGTCATCTCATGGACGCTCATTGATGAGGTCACAGGGGAAAACATCTCTGGGTTTGAAGGGGTCAACGGAACTCGAATCCATCTCGATGCACTCGAATGGGACGAGTATGGTTCGATGAGACTCCTTCTGGAACTTTCTGGTTCAAGCACCAATGCAATGCCGATAATTGAATCAATTTCTGCAGGAGGTCTCATAACCGAGGAATTCACAACCAATCCTTCTAATCGTGGATGGAGCGTAACCAATGCATCAATTTTGGCGAGAGGGTTGACTTCAACGAACAACAGCACAGTCACTTCTCCATGGTTTGCTAACAATGCGCCCATGGCTGGCTATTTGGTCTCAGCAGTGATGAGTGAATACGATGCGTATGTTCGTCATCATTCTACAGATAATTGGACTTTGATAAGTCTACCATACACTGGAACTCTCGAAGCGAATGAACATTCATTCCAGCTTCAATTCGTTCATAATTCTAGCACTCCAAGTCTACTCGATAAGGTGCAAGTGACGTTGCAAACGGGTACTAAAGCCATTGCACCATCTCTCGACATCAACAATGATGGAATCGATGAATGGGGCTCAGAAGATGTGCGCATTGGATCATGGGGATTCCAAGATAAATTTGATTCAGGTGAATATTCTACAGGTTCAAGTTTCGGATTTTCAGGTATTGCTTCAACTTCGGCTTGGATTCCTACTTCTGAATTAGGTAGTTTTGGCCTTGGTGTTTCGTCAGAAAACGGAAATCTGACGGGGGTATCTCTCCGTGTTGGTAGTTCCACAATTGTTTCAAAGACCATTGACGGAGGCACAGTAAGTCATTTGCAACTTAACGCATCTGAACTTGACTTATTGGAGGCTGCGTTGTCAAGCCAATCCGGTGTTCTCTATCACATGGGCGAAGGTTTTGCCTTGGTAGATATTGAAGCATATGGGAATGGATTTGCAACCTTTTCCAATCTTGCAGTTTCTTACAATACCTCTGTTTCGATAAGTGCTGATGAGCAATCACCCCTCGTCATGGCTGCAAATTCAGCAACAAGAACAGTAAGTGCTACTCCAAGCATAACCTTCCCATTCACTGGATTGTCGAATGGGAAAATCATGGTCGAAGTGACTGATCTTGGCTTTAGTGAAGATGTCGAAACAGGCACAGCTTCTATCGATAATGCCACATGGCCAATGACGCCTTCGCAACGTTGGATGTCGTTTTCGACAACATTCAACATTGATGAAGATAGTACCGCAACTCTTGTTCGTTTTGATGTGCAAGGAGAACTGAACCATGCAACTTGGCTCCTTCCAATCGGTGGCGGAACTCCGCTTGGCCAAGGCGATAGTCATCTTGTAGAACTTCATCCAACTGAGCCACTCAAGGTTACGAGTATCTCCTCAACAATGAGTGAGATGACGGTACAATTTAGAATGGAACAAGGTTGGGATGATGAGCAACATTTGTCTGTTTCAATGCGCGTTGTTTTGGACAACGATGTTGTTTCACGACCGAGTCAAAGTTTCTGGGGTGGAGCAGGACTTCAGGCTTTAGAAAACGATTTGGTCATCAAATCCGTTCTCATCACTGATGATAATGGTCCAGTTCCATCCTCAAAAGAATACCTTGCGGCAGGTACTGGTCTGAACTTTTCAATCGACATTGGCTATGAGGGGGTAGACGGAATTGATTCATTTGCTGATGGAGATGCAGAAGTTCAACTCTGGCAAGGCTCGACAATGGTCGCTAACACGACTTCTCTTGACGTAGATACCTGGAATGTCTCAGACGCTGCACCATTTACATTCGGTGACCTTGGATGGACTGTGCGCGTGATTCCGTTAGAAGGTGGTGACATTACGAACGATTCAGAACAAATTCGTTCGTTCAAGATTGACCCAACTTCGCCTTCGGTCATTTTCTCAAGTGTTGATTGGTATGATCATCGGATTGCTTCGACCAGTCAAACGGTTCAATTCCAAATCCTTGATCCCGTTCTCTTACCTTCGAATGTTCAAGTCATGCTTTGGCGAGAATGGGCTGATGATACCGATCTCAATGGATTGCCAAGCGCTGACGAATACAATTCAAGATCATTGATTATTCCAACTGACCTCACTGTATCAACAGGATTGTACACGCTTCTCTTCGATGATTCGATGGGGTCATTGGGTCAGAAAGTTGCTGGATACCTTGTAGGAAACGATGCTTCGGGACAACCCTTGCAAGATGGTGGAACTTCAGCCGATGGAGAGCATTTGTTCATGTATCAACTCGGACCGGATGGACCTCCGACACTCTCTTCAAATGCGATGTCTTGGAACAATGGAGTTCAATCGTGGCTTCATCCAGGACAGCCATACACACTTCGTGTTGATATGAGTGAGCCAAATGGGGCTTCAGATTTGACCACGGTTGAGATTCAACTTGCTTCAAATATTCTCACTTCTCCGTTGTCGTTTACATGGGATTTCGTCACGGATTCGTGTACCTCGAATAGCATACATCTCATTATCCACTCTTGCGATATGCTTGCCCTAAATGGAGCTCAAGCAGGACCGTATGAGAAAGATACTCGCCTTATTGCTGATTTAGAACTCGCTTGGACGACACCTGATTTGGGTGACACATTCCGAGAGCCAAGTGTTCGAATTGTTGACCGTGCTGGACAAGAAGTGCTCCAAACATTCCCAGCCCTTCGCTGGCGATTTTCACCTGCATTGACGATCCCTCAAGAGACAGTGTCTCTGGTTCTGACTCAAGGCTCATCTCTCGAAGACGGAGCTCGTATTCCTCCTAATTCTCCGTTTGAACTTACGGGAGGACTTGTCTTTGAGAAAACAACAACAATGCCAGCATTCAACTGCAGTGTTGATGTTATGTTTGCAGGACAGACCTATTCCGTTCAGACCTATGATGGTATTTGGAACGTGCCACTGGTAAGTCCTTCCACTTCTGGAACGATACCCCTTACTTGGTCTGTGGGTTGTTTGCCACCTCAGGGTGTTGATTCCACTGCAAAAGAATCCTCAGTAAAATGGATGATTGTGGACGGATTAGGTCCTGAACCAAAGGAAGTTCAAACGCCTCGTCCCGGAGCAATTCTATCTGCTGACGAACATGAAGTTACCATCGTTCTTTCCGAAGAGGGTGGTATTGACTACGAATCCTTGAGATTGGTCTGGTGGGTTGAAGATACGGTTACTGGCGATTACATTCGTGGTGGAGAGGCTCCATTCCTGCTCCAGGGAACTGAAATTAGTGGACTCAATATTGTTGGAACGGGAACAATGGATCTTTCGGTCATAACCGATGAGATGCTCATTGACCTCTTGACAGTAAACGTCCTAATTGAAGGGCGTGATCTTGCAGGTAATCAAGTTCTCGGGGCTAATGGTGACTCTTCAGGCAATGCAGTTACTTCGTGGTTAATGGAGTGGAGGAGGCCGACGTTTGATCTCGATAATCCTGCAGTTCAATATTCTCGTTTGAATGTGAAAGAGGGAGAAACAACTGCAGTTCAAATCTTTGTCATGAATACTGGGACACTCGATGGTTCCACTTCCGCGACTATTTCTGTTGTTCGAGCAGATGGGACTACCTCTCTTCTTCGAAACGCAAATGTCGAGGTCGCAGAGGGCTCGGTGGGGACAATTCTTCTGGATTGGGGGCCTGAGAAAGAAGGCTTGCAATGGATTGAAGTCGTTCTTGAAAACGGTGAAAGAGCGAATGGTCCATCTATTGATGTACGTCCACAGCGAGAACCAAGCTTTACTGAATCAGTCTTTGGAGAGGTAAATCCAGTGCTCGGTTCGGTAGGCTTGCTCTTAGCAGTTGGAATCATTGGAGCATTGCTCTTAATGGCAAGAAATGCAACGGTACGTCGTGGTTCTAAATCTGAAATTGAATGGGATGAATATTCCGATTATCTTGAAGATGAGGAAGAAGAATTTGAAGACCCTGATGCGGATTTACTTGTGCCTGAGGCTGCTGCAGCAACTACGGTTGCTACGACAACCTCTGCTCCTACGGACGGGTGGACTCAAGGTGCTGATGGTGTTTGGTGGTGGCAAGATCCGAACGATTCGAGTTGGTGGTACAAAGATGCTAACGGCGAGATTCTCCAATACAAGTAAAGCATCAGGGCTATGAATCACGGCGGGTTGGCTAGACTATGGGCAATCAAAGCAAGGGACTCATCGCCCTGCTTCAACTCAATCCTACGGTTGGAGATATCGTGGGAAACGCTCGGCGTCTACAAGAGATGGTCATCCACGCTCAATCCCATGGAGCCTCTGTTTGTGTCAGTACCGAACTCGCAATATCTGGTTATCCTCCAAGAGATTTACTGACGCAGCCGAATTTCATTCAAATCGCACAGGAAACAGCCATGAACATTAACGTGAACATACCTGTCCTCGTCGGAACGCCGACTGTACCTGAACATCATCGAGAACAACCGGGAAATGGTGTTTTGCTCATTGGCAATCAAGCCCCTGCGAAGATTGTGGCTCGCAAGCAATTGCTTCCTACATACGATGTGTTTGATGAGGCTCGATATTTTGATGCAGACGATCGTCCTGGAATTGCTCGAACCATTAACGGCTCATTTGAACTCGGTGTCACCGTATGTGAGGATGCTTGGCAAGTTTCAGGAGAAACTCCCTCAGAGTACGATGCTGATCCAATTGAACAACTTGCAGAATGGGGGCGTCAAGGCGTAGAACTTGATGCAACGGTCAACCTTTCTGCTTCACCCTATCATGCTGAGAAAATACAAACACGACTCCGCGTAGCCCGGACGGCAGCTGAATGCCTCAACCATCCATTCTTGCTTGCTAACCAAGTTGGTGGAAACGATGATCTTCTGTTCGATGGCCGTTCACTGGCTGCATGGCCGAATGGTAATGTGGTTATTGCACCTGCTTGGGAGGAAGGAATACTTCTCATCGATGTTGGTGATTCTACTCATTCTCAATGGATTTCAATGGAAAACGGAGAGGGTTCTGGATTAACTGAACTTGTTGGAAAAAGCGAACTTGAACAAGATGAGGAAACAGTCCTAGAGGCCCTTGCCGATGCAGTGGTATTAGGACTCCGTGATTACTGTAAGAAATCTGGTATTGAACGGATTGTTCTTGGATTAAGTGGGGGTATTGATTCTGCAGTTGCCGCATGTGTGGCCTGTGCAGCAGTTGGACCAGAGAATGTTCTCGGTCTTTCTATGCCTTCTCGATTCTCATCCGAGCACTCAAAATCAGATGCGAAGCATACGGCTGAATCCTTAGGAATGGAATACGACTCAATCCCAATCGATGATCTTCATCATTTGGTTGAGAACCAAATCGATTCGGTATTGAAGAACGGTTCGCCGGTTGCTCGTGAAAACATTCAGGCTCGATTGCGGGCAATTCTTGTCATGTCGCATGCGAACGCCCAACAACGTATGGCGATTGCAACTGGAAATAAATCAGAACTTGCTCAAGGTTATTGCACACTTTATGGCGATATGGCAGGAGGATACACTCCTCTCGGCGATGTCTACAAGATGGAAGTGTATGGCCTTGCGAACGTGTTTAACAATCGAGCGGCAAAGGAAGGCAAAGTCCCTCCTGTAAACGATTCAACTCTGACTAAACCGCCCTCGGCTGAACTAGCTCCAGATCAACGTGATGATGACACCCTCCCGCCATACACTGTTCTTGATTCAATCTTGAAGTACCATATTGAAGATGGCCTTGGCGCAGACGAAATTTCAGCAAAAGGACATGATAGAGTCACTGTTGTAACGGTGCTTCAACGACTTGAAGCCAATGAGCATAAGCGATGGCAAATGGCACCAGCACCTCGTGTATCTCCTCGCGCTTTCGGTCAAGGCTGGCGACATCCTCTTGCAAGTCGTCATGATTGGCGTCGCTAATCGGTGAAGATAAGAGGGAAAAGCCAGAGGGTCAATCATGACGGAGAAGTACCTCAACATTGCTGGGTACAAGTTCATTACAATCCCTGATAGGGATAATCTCCGACAACCGTTCAAGGACAAGTGTGATTCGCTCGAATTGAAAGGTACAATCTTACTCAGTCACGAAGGCATCAATATTTTTGTTGCTGGCCTTGAGTCCAACATCGGCCAATTCCGAGAATGGATTCTTGAAGATGAACGGTTCAAAGACATCCCTTTCAAAGAATCGAGTTCAGATTCGCAACCATTCAATCGAATGAATGTTCGATTGAAAAAGGAAATCATTTCCGTTGGTTTACCAAACTTTGATCGTATTGATTCTGATGATGGCCGAATCTTTCCAAACGAGTTGCATCAGCGTCTTTCGAACAACGAGGACATCGTTTTACTCGATACAAGAAACACCTATGAAACTCGATTAGGCAGCTTCAAGAATTCAATTGAACTCGACATCAAAACGTTCAGAGCCTTCCCTGAAGCAGTTGCAAACATGGACGATTCATTCAAAGACAAACAAATTGTCATGTTTTGTACTGGTGGTATACGCTGCGAAAAAGCAAGTGTCATCATGCGAGATGCAGGATTTTCCAACATCAAACAACTGGAGGGTGGTATCCTTGGTTATTTCCAAGAAGTCGGAGGTGAGCATTGGGATGGAGAGTGTTTTGTATTCGATAAGAGAGTTGCTCTAAAGCCTGATTTGACAGAAACTGGAACAACAGTATGCTTCGCATGCAGAGAGCCTTTGCTCCCTGAGCAACAAATGCATCCTGCTTACGTCCCTGGAATTTCCTGTTCGTATTGCATCGATAGGGTTCAACTCCAAACGACCCATTGATCTTGAATCGATGGCAACAGGTATTGATGCAATTCATGTCCATGTACGCCATCATCAGCAATGAAAAACACGTGGGTTGATGAAGCGATTAATCCACCGTAAGTTCCGGCGTTTGAATCGTTTCCAATTCCAGAATATGGATCAAAAGCTACTGTAGCCACTTGATTATCAATAGCCCATAGTGCATGGCCGCTATTGGTACCTGTTTCATCAATTCCTTCAGCGAGAACGTACAACGTTGAATCCGTGTACATCAAGGCTTGAGGAAGGCTACTGCTTATGCCCTGCATCAAATCAATTGTGAGATGTGTTCCTTCTACGGTTCCGTCGGTCTGACACAACTCCATGCCTGTACTGGCAAGAACACAGTCAAACCAAATCGTATGCCCATTCGTAACCGATTCAAGACTATGACCTGGTGCAAGGATTGTTGAACTTAATTCAACAAGATTTGACGTTGCAAAGGAATATGAGAATAACGTAGCATCTGCGCCACGATAAACCACGTCAAAGATGATTGTATCTCCAATTTGATGCAGTCCTAACTTAGGTGCCATTGTCGTAACGGGTGTAGTCGTTCCTTCCTTTGTCATTGAAGTGAGCCATTGAACGCCGCCACTACCATCGAGATATGCCAGTTGACGACCAGTGCCATCCCCAGCGACGAGGACCAAACCGTTGTTGGAACGCATTGCTTCTGATGGCGAAGAATCTCCAAATGGATGAAGATCATACATCGTAATTGTTCCATCGGAATCTAGTTGCATGACTTCGAGACCAATATTAGCTTCCTTAGCCGCGAACCAAAGTCGATCATCATCGCCAAGTAACATATCTTGACCTAATGAGGAAAGTGATGCAGATTGATTCATCAAATCAGAACTTGCACTGCTCGATAGCCAAGGCGCTTGCCAGATTGAAGTTGTTACACTTCCATTCGTCCACCACATTCGTTGTCCTTGTTGTCCATTCGTAGTGAACACCACACCATTCATCCATTCTGTGATTTCACTTGTATAATCGATTCCATCTCCAGTCTCAATATCTCCGACCATTAAGGTCCCTGAAGCAGTTCCATCTGAAACCCACAATTCACGGCCATGGATGCCATCATCTGCATCAAAAACGAAACGTAATCCACGTTCAGTCTCCATGGATTGAAGTCCGAGGATTTTACCTGGAATCGAATCTCCAGACGGATGAATGTCTTTCAGTAGAATTGGCGTATTATCAACATCGAG
>QQSG01000065.1:26945-28791 GCA_003602665.1 Candidatus Poseidoniales archaeon | reverse complement strand
ATTTACAAAAATATCCCCCACAATCCCTTGATACAATTGCTCAGAACAAATACGAAGGGATTCACGGACTTCATCATCATGGAGGATACCATCGCCCGCAATTCCTCCATCGATTCCATCATCGACTCCAAATCGCATGACTACGCCATTGGAACAAAGTGCAGTTGGTGCAGGTTGTTGGTCGATTAGGGCTGAATAACCTTGGCTTCCGTTGTTGCCGGATACTCCATCTGTTCCGTCTTCTCCTAATTCACCATCACAAATATGAGCAGTGGTCTCTACTTCTGTTGAATCTAGGAATTGGTTTCGATTGATATCGATTCCTGATTGTACTTGTATTCCACCAAATGAGCAAGGTATTCCAGGAGAGAGGGCTGTTAGATTAACAAGACTTCCATTTCCATGATCGCCATTGGCTCCATCATAGCCTTGTTGACCTTGAGGGCCAGAAAGACCCTGTTGGCCATGACAAACTTTGGTACTTGACGTAATTTCATCTGTTGACAATTTACCGTTTCCATCGAAATCTGTTCCGAGGAAGATGTCGGCTCCACCTTCTGGACAATAGACATCGGCTTCTCTTCCTTCTGTTTCCACAAGTATCACACTGTCCTCATTTACTTCATCAGATAGAGGTTCAAGGGCATGATTGAGAACGACTGCCCAAATCGACAGAAGAAGTGCACTTAGTACGACGGTTGTTTTGAGAATACGCTTTGCATTCTCGAGAGATAGAAAACGTGTTTGTTGTCTTTCTCCGCGGGCTGTTTGGTTATTGTTCTCAGATGAGGACATAATTGGTGGAGTGACGTCAACGGTATCAAAACCATCGGTCAATCATACGAGTCTTGATGAAGCGCCAGTACTTCGAAGAGAATATGCACCTGCCAGAGAGGTTATCGGAACAACTCGAAGGGTTGGAAGGGGCTACTCGGCAAAAGGCTGCTCGACTCGTCATCGACTTAGCACGTACTGCAAAAGCCTCAACATTTGTTGAGGTGGACCATGCCCACGTTTCTGGCGTTTCAGTCATCACAGGAGGCCATGGTCTACGTCGCTTTTTGAAGGATTTGAGCGGTGATGAAAACGGAACTGTTGTCATTCCAACAACATTGAATTCTGCAGGTTGCGATAAACGTAAAATGAAGGAAATGGATATTGCATGGCCAGATTTTCTAGAACAACAATTTGAGATTGTTCAAGCCTATGATCGATTGGGCATTGAATCAACGCTTTCTTGTACGCCCTATGATCGTGGAATTGAGATTGAAGGAGAAACTGCTTCATGGGCTGAATCAAATGCAGTTTGTTACACAAACACGTGGACTTCACTCATTACGAACAGAGAATCTGGGCTCAGTGCCTTAGCCACTGCATTGACAGGGTATGCTCCTGCATGGGGATTACATCTTCCCGAACACAGAATTCCAAACATTCGAGTCAAGATTTCTTGCGAACTTGAGACACTCTCTGATTACTCCATTCTTGGTGATTGGATTGGGAGAAACGCAAAGCCAGAATGGAATCTTCCATTCGGGCCTATGCCTTATGTTGAAGGTTTACCGGCGTACATCTCCTTTGCTCGTAAGAAGGCCCTGACAGCTGCAGCAGCAAACTATGGTACCCCAATGATGTGGGTTGATGGGCATTCTGTACAATCATTGGAGGATTTTTCAAATGTCGAATGGCAAGGTGAATTGGAATTTAAACAAGAAGATCTCGCACATCGATATGAGGAACTGAAACCTGAAGGCCAAGTGGATTTGGTGGTTATCGGTTGTCCTCAAGCCAGTCTGGAAGAGATGAGGACGACAGCTTCTGCTTTACGCTCACACATGGAATTTGG
>QQSG01000065.1:25060-26794 GCA_003602665.1 Candidatus Poseidoniales archaeon | reverse complement strand
AAATACAATCATCTCCTCACAAACTCGATGAAAGCTGAACATTATCTTACAAGTGGACTTAATCGAATTCCAACCAGTGTAGCACCTATTGCTGAATGTGTACGCCACGCTGTTCATCCGTCTCTTAGCGAGGGCCCAAGGCCTGAATTATCTCATTCCTCACATGGAGGTCAAACGTCAGCGAAAACGCATCAAGATGGAGAATGCACCATTCTTGGAAAAGGGCTAGATTCTCAAGAGGATTTCTGTATTGAAGGTGTTGCGATGGTGACTGATGTTCCAATTACCTACCTCGGTTATGTTAATCGGGACACAGGTGTCATCGAAGAAGCAGGGCATCCACTTGATGGAAGAGCCATTGAAGACAAGATCCTCATTTATCCTAAAGGGTCTGGTTCAACGGTTGCTCCATATGTCTTGATGGGCCTCTTGTATGAAGGGAAAGGCCCCAAAGCTATCGCTAACCGGGATGTTTGCCCGCTTACATTGCCCGCTTGCTCATTGCTCCATGTTCCCTATGGCCATGGATTTGAAGAAGATCCGTGTATGCTTCTTAATGATGGTGATACCATCCGTTTCGAACGTAGAGATGGCACTGTGAGCATTACTGTGTTAGAACGGGCGTGAATACATGCGAGCACTTGTAACTGGTGGAGCAGGCTTCCTCGGTTCGAGTTTGGTTGAACATCTGCTCAACCTCAAGGATGATGTCGTTGTTCTCGATAACTTCTGGAGAGGTCAACCCGAAAACGTGGAACATATCCTTGAGAACATCACCCTTCTAGAATTAGATGCTTGTAAAGCGTCTTCCTATGACTCGATTCAAGATCCATCTTCAATCGATGTTGTCTATCATCTCGCTGCCATTAACGGGACAAAATGGTTCCATGAAGAAGCACGAATGGTGATGGATGTAAATCTAAATTCAACACTAAGAGCCATTGAATTCGCAGAAAAATATAGTTGCAGATTCGTATTTACTTCCTCTCCAGAAGCATTTGGTAATTCTGAAGAGATGCCTCTTGGAAATCTTGAATCTTCTGTTTTCACGCATCCATCTCATCACCAACGACATGCCTATGGTGCTAGTAAATATCTTGGAGAATTAGCGGTACAACATGCTGTTCGCCAGGGTCTTGACGGACGGATTGTACGCCCCTTCAATGGATACGGTCCTCGTTTGAGTCAAGATGAATATGGGCAGGTCGTCACTATGATGATGCGATCAGCACTCGATTCAAATCGCGTGCATGTTCATGGGGATGGAAGTCAAACACGTTCCCTTACTTGGGTTGATGATGTCGTTCAAGGAATAGCGCTCTCAGGTCGCTTGGATTCTTGTTTGAAGACAGGAGAATCACTTTCCGGTCGTTCATTTAACCTCGGTTCTACAGAAGAGATCTCAATGCTTGATTTAGGGAATATTATTTGTCGACTCGTCAATGAAAAAACCAGTTTCTCTGTCCACATAGAGATGACGGAAGGTTATCCTGGAGATTCATTACGCCGCTTACCACATCTTGTGGATGCAGAGACATCTCTGGGCTGGTCTGCCACGACTTCCCTCGAAGAAGGACTTCGTCATACGTTGGAATCAATGTTGTAATCCCATGCAGTAGGTGTGGCCATCAATCGGTTCAATCCGTGTTGACAGAGCAGATGAACAGACTCATTTGGAAGATGTTCTCCAGGGACAATTAGTTGTGTTAAACGCAACACAACGAGACATGCTTT
>QQSG01000065.1:23375-24817 GCA_003602665.1 Candidatus Poseidoniales archaeon | reverse complement strand
TCGATCTACTGACAAGGAAATCACTGCAAGTGGAGGTGAGTTAGCAACGATGGATACAGATGTATATGGTGCTAAATTCCGAATGCCGTTGTTCGATTCAGTCCCAAGCATGACAAGTGGTCTCGGGCTAACAAGATTCGAAAGAAAGAGTGAGCGAGCTTTGTGCTCCATATCACCTAAATCATGTCTTGAACCTTCTTTTTGGAGAGTTGGTTCTTCACGAGGGAACCACCTATTGAGTTCACCTGCTTGGATTTCATCCAATGCATGGCGAGTAAATTCTCGATAAGTTTCCCATTGTGGAATCTCTTCCGTATCCCCCCTTGCTTGCTTACGAAGAATCGAGGCATCCGCATATTCGATGCATTTTGTGAGAAAATCAATGACGTGTTGCCTTCCTTCCATCTCAATTTCTCCTTTCTTCATAGGCTTTCCTTTGCATGTGAAAGGAGGCCGGGTTGCCTTTCCAAACTTCACTGTCAGGTATCGATTTTGTTAGGACTGAACCAGCACCGAGTACTGCATTCATTCCGATAGTAACTCCAGGGTTAATCGTACATCCTCCTCCAATCACTGCATTTTTGCGAACGGTTACTGGCGCCCACTTATCTCGATCTCCCGAAGGGGGATATTTGTCATTTAGAATTGTAGAATTAGGTCCGATAAATACGTTTGACTCTATCTTTGTGCAATCAGAAATGTAGGTTGAACCTTGAATTCGTGTTCCATCACCAATCTCTACTGAACGTCCTATGTGGCATAATGCTCCAATGACGATATCGTTTCCAGCAACGAGGTCTTTACCAATGTAGCATGGTTCGTAAGCTTTTGATGTAGCATTAAGAGGAACAAGGTTTCCTCCAATGTCCTCTTGCATGGTTTTCACTCTTCCAATGAGAGTTCACGAATCAACATCTCAACATGACCCTTAGCACGAACATTGTATCTGCACCATTCGATAGTACCATCAGGGCCGATGACAAAGGTTGAGCGAACACATCCAAGATATTCCTTCCCGTAATTTTTCTTTATTCTCCAAGTTCCAAATAGATCATGGAGGGCACCATCAGTATCGAGCAGCAATGGGAAATTTAACTCTTGCTTTGTGATGAATTTCTGGTGAGATGCTTCTGAGTCCTTTGAAACCCCGAATACTTCGTAGCCTTCGGATTTGAGTCGAGCCATGTTGTCTCTAAAGTCACAAGCTTGTTTAGTACAGCCAGGGGTCGAATCTCTTGGGTAGAAGTACAGAATGACACTCTTTCCCATCTGTGAAAGGTCGTGCAGCGTGTGCTCTACACCGTTTGAATCTGTGGCGGAAAATGCAGGGGCTTTCATACCCACTTCGAGGGTGATTGGTTCGGACATGAATCCTCGTGTCAATCATTTGTCATGAATGCTTGGTTTCTGCCTTGGTTTTGGGGTGAATGCTATACTGCGAG
>QQSG01000065.1:0-22981 GCA_003602665.1 Candidatus Poseidoniales archaeon | reverse complement strand
AGACGATTAGGAATCACAGACGAGGAGCATGATCGCCTCTTGTCTCAATTACTAGAGATATGGAAATCTCAAGGCAAGTCAGTAACCATTCAACGATTTGAGAAAGCAGGAGGTTCGTCGAATGCTTAAGCAGAAGGGAATACCTGTTCTTCTCGTTACTTTATTCTTGGTTCAAGTGGCTTTGCCGTTTGCGGATGCTACTGAAACATCTGGTCGCGCAGGTCCTGATTTCCAAGTGACTTCTATGAAATTCGATGGTGCAGGATCGGTAATCAACGGGTCGTTAATTTTAGCTCCTGACGTCCACACTGTCCGTATTGATGTAGCCAATGTTGGTACGACTGCAGGTAGCGCTTTCCTTTCCTTGGTTCACAAGGGCTCACCAAGCGCTGCTGAAAGTACCGTTGACACGGTCGATCTTGGTTCCATTGCTGGTGGTTCTGCTAGTACTACCTATCTCTTGTCGTGGACGGCTACAACAGGACCTTCACAAACCCTCTTTGCTCGAGTTTCAAGTGCAAATGATGGGAATCCTTCAAACAACGAGTATCGAAGGGATTTCAACGTCGAAATCCTCCATGAAGCAAATGTCATAGCAGATACATTGCCAACTATTGCTGCCGGAAACACAAATGTTGTTCTAAATCGACAGAGCCACTCCTTTGATACTACCATTAGAAACGATGGTGTGATGGCTATGAGTGCTGTCATGAATTTTGTTCTTACAAATGCCTCAGCCACGCCATCAACAGTGAGTATCTGGTCCAATACCCAAACCCTGCAACCAGGTTCAATTTACGATCCTTCGGAAGGAGAGATCCTAACAGGTACTTTCTCCGCATCTTCGCTGAGTGGTCTTTGGAACATGTCGATTCAAGTCGTTCTCAACGGTACAGGATGGACTCAAACTCAAACTTATCAAGAATTTGATGTTGTTTTCAGTGACTATATCGCCGAGATGGTGGGTCCTTCAGACCGCACGACATCACCGGGTGATTCTACTACGTTATATTACGTCATTCGGAATACTGGCAGCTCTATTGACTCGTTCAGTATTGCAGTTTCCAGCACATTAGGATGGGCATCAACAGACCTCGATTCGACAATCACTCAATTCATTGGCATAGATGAGACGACTACATTGAGTGTCCAAGTAACAGTACCGCCGACTGCTCTCTTGTCACAGATTGATATTGTATCGTTATCGATTACATCTGCTGGTAGTGGATATGCCCTAGCCGAAACGACTCGCGTCATGGCAGGGGAAAATCTCCAAGCAACCGTCGACATCATCGACACTACAACGATGGTTGTGCCTGGACAAACCGATCCCCCAGCAACCATGGCCTTCACCGTTGAAAACACAGGCAATGCTCCTAGTTCGTTCGATCTCGTTTCTGGGCTCTCAGTCAATGCTCTGAATTGGAATCACACTATTTCTATCAGTAACACTGGAGAGTTACAAGTAGGAGAAACCGTTACTGGATTCATCACTTTGGAAGTTCCTCCTATTCAGATGCCTCTCGATCCAGCAGAGTACAACCGTGCAGGAGATAGTCTGAGCGCCTACATTTTTGCTGAAGCAGTCTCTGGAAGTATTCCTACATCAGATACTGGCCAAATCGAAGTGCGGCCAGTCATCACAATCGACCCAGGACTTCCAGTAGACAGTATTACCTTAACAGAAAGCGATGTTCTCAATGCAGGTCTATCTACAGGAATTGATGAGATTTTCGCTCTTGACGTACAGGTACGGCATAATCTTGCTTCTGACATCACTGAAACCGTCGATGTGGCTCTGAGTGTAGGAAACATCTCTTTCGAAGCCGCATCATCAGGTGGATTTAACGAAGTTGACCGGTGGACTGCGGCGTTGACTCCCCAAGAAAGCTTAGGCCTCTCTTTAGGAGATAGTTTCGCAGCCTCTCTCGGTGTTCAGAGTCAAACAGGACAAGTACCTCTTGCAGGTATCATCAAAATTCCAGTTACAACAACTCCTACGCTAGGCACAGTGCATGTTGCCAATGCAGTATACTCTCCACCCATTACTCAAGAACTTTCGATTGTTATTCCAAAGGTCATCGATGGAGAGATTACAGAAACTGGTCCACTTCCAGCCAACGTTGGCGTCGATACTGATTTCATGTTCACATTTGGAAATACTGGCAATGATCGTTCGTCCTATCGTTTAGAAATAGTTCAAGATTTACCTGTTGGTTGGGAGGCTAGTCTTACAACGGCTAGCCCAAATAACACAATCGTAGGACTTGCTAGCGACCTGGAAGATTATCCATTGTCATCCGGAGCGCACCTTTCACTCGTCACTTTGACAGTTAAGACCGATCCATTGGCTCAAGCAGGCTTGGATCAACCTCTGACTATACGCTATTATGACCTCGAAACTGGTGCTTATGTTGGACAACAAACGATGGATATTAGGGTTGGTGAGACTGTAAATGCTTTACTAACGCCTACGAATCAAACGATTGAAGCAACACCGTATGAATCACCTTCCGCCTTCGTCGTCATCAAGAATACTGGAAATGGCCCAACTACGTACAGCGTTTCTCTTGATGATGGGGGATATGATGACGTTGCATTTGAACTTGATACATCAAGCAGTGTTATCATTGCCGCAGGATATGAATCCTCTGTACGTGTCAATATTATTCCGACACAAGAAGCGAGCGCAGATAATTTCTACATGGCAAATTTGACAGTTTCCATGATTGATGAAAACGGCACATTAGTTGAATTGTATGCAAATATTGTTGCGAACATGTCCGAAGTCCACGATGTTGTCCTTAGCACCCCTGATAATCTCGCTGCAGTTCCAGGTACCATCGTCACATTACCGTTTGATTTGGAAAACACAGGTAATCTTGTAGAAACAGTCAATGTAAACATCTCTGTCGATGGAGGATGGGATACAACACCAATCATCCAAACCTTCACAATTCCAATCGATGGTACTTCATCAGGGACATTTGATATTACAATCCCGGCACTTGATGGCACAGATAATATGCTCAATGGGGCAATCCATGATGCGAACATTACAGTGTCAAGTACTTCTACTGGTGAAATCTATGTTGAAAGCAAGGTACAACTCCTCGTCGCCCCTGTCTTTACTTACACGCTCGAAGATTGGAAGAGCGAATATTTCTTCCATCAAGGCGATAACCGTGAATTGAAAGCTACCATCATAAATACAGGAAACCAAGATGTTGTTGTAAATGTCGGATACCAAATATTGATGCCCGGGCTAACGATTGAGAGCAATGACTGGAGTGTATCAGCATCCTCTCCTACGCAGTTGTCATTGCCAAGAAACATGCCAGTAACTTTGTCATTAAGCGCAAATGCGGAAAACACAAATCCAGATTTGACCACTGCCGCAGATCTTCGCATCACCCTTACTCCTACAGATGTCGATGTTGATGGAAGTGGAGAATTTACAACTGAATTGAAAATGAAGCGTTTGTTCGACATAGGATATGCCGATGGGCTGGAAGCTCCTGCAAACGATGATCCAATCGCCGTATTTATTCCGTACTCCCATATTCCTTCAACCACTGATGCTCCTACAAATTACTCCATCGAGATATGTGGGGTCACTCGTCTACTGGACTTTAACGAAATAGGCCTTTCAGAGGAGGATTATGTTTGGAATATTTCCATCATAAACCTCGAAGGTCCAGAGTCCGTTCATTATATCAACTTAACACAGCCTTGTGTCCCTGGAACGAACGTCGTTGAACTTCCTGAGCGTGCTAAGTACGTACAGTCGCCTCCATTGACCTTCATGGTAAAGGTACCCGACCGTCCGAATATTCTTCCAGGAGATGGCTATGAACTCGATATCCGCCTGTATCATCCTGATGAGCACAATAATTACGCTATCGCCACAGAAGAAACGTTCACCTTTGCCCTAAATATGTATGCAGACCCAATGATTGATCCATCCTCTCAACGTATTGTTGATGCAGATGGTAACGAACTCGATGAATTGATGGAGGGACAAACAGCTTATCTTGAATTCAAATTGAAGAACGAAGGGACAGCATTAGCACTCGGTATCAATTCAAAACTTGAATGCACTGGACTTGTGATCAACGACAAAACACCTATTGTGCCTTTCTTGCCAGAAGGTACTGAAGAAACTCTTCGCTGGCAGGTGACTGGAGAAACTCTTGATTGGTGGGAACAGGGAGTTGACGCAGATTGTACCGTTTCTATCGTATCGTCCTATGCATTGAACAACAATGTTACGAATGATGTCGTTGTATTCAAGCAAACAGTAGACTCAAGTGCTCCAGCCCCTATTACAGTGTTAGCCGGCTTCGGAATTGCATTGATCATTACAGTTGGTTTATTGGGTCTCACAAATCAAAATGAGAAATACAGGCTTGGGGCTGTTTACTCAGGCGTTGTTATGCTTGGATTCTCTTTCCACTTGCTTGACTACGTTTGGTGGGGTCCAAGCATTATCGCTATCACCGCACTGTGGGTCTGGCGTATGGCATGGCGAAGCAGTGAAGAATTCAGATACATCCATGAGGATTATCAGCGTGCTCGAAAAGGCATTTCCACCATTTACGCAGATCACTTCCAAGCATTGGCTGATGCCAGAAGGCAACTTACTGTAATTCTAAGCCTTCCGATACTTGGATTCATTGCAGTTATTCTAGGGTTGCCTCCACAAATGTCACCAGATGAAGCGAATTTGATTTCACTCGTGGGCTATATTCTTCTCTCTACAATTGTCGTATGGATTATACTTCGACGTTCCAATAACATGTATGGTTCGCTCTACGGTCGCTTAACTGATATCGAAGTCAAAGCAACACGCATTGAGCGTGATCTTGGAGACCCTGCACGTCTACTGAATGACCTTGCCATGGAAGGACTTGACCTTTCTGCAATTATCGAGCCGCCTGCAGTTGCGGCTGAATCAAACGAGGAGGTGATGTCTGATGGCGAAGAGCAAAACTGATGATGTTGATTTCTCATCGGAGTCTGAACTTGAAGATGGCGATTTGGCAAATGCACAAGCTGCAATCGCTGCTTCAACAGAAAGCGCACAACGCCTTATGCAGGCAAGCCGAGAACTCGAGACCCTTGTTCAAGGTGTTGTGAGCGATGAAGTCAATTCACTAGCGACAACCGAACTCGACATGCTACAAGCTCGCTCTTTCTTGGAAGCACATCGACTCCGAAGGGCACGTCGCAGTGTAAGAAAGGCAGAAAAAGCACTGGAAGTCTTAGAAGAAGATGTACTCTATCTCCGTAGAAGCATTGCCATGCTTCACCGTTTGTTACGCGAAAAAGCACTTGCCGAAGAAGAAGTAGAAAACGTTCTACGAAGACTCAGGAATGCTACAGGCGCTGCTGAAATCGGAGATGTTGGATATGCTGCTACTGAAGTCGAATACCTTGTTGATGATTTGATCGGTGGTAACTCATCTACACTCAATCCATTCTTATTCAGGCATTTTTGGCTATCTGTGGATACACGATGGCCAGCAGGTGGGGAGACGGGAGTTCTTCTCGTCCGCATCATCAATGACGGAGATATTCCATTGCCGATGATGCGATTAGAGCCTCCTGTGCCGAGAGGATGGATCTCAAACCCCTCGTTCATCGACGTACCTGTTATTGGTCCAGGTGGTAACTTGCCAGTTCGATTTGAAATCAAAGCCGACCGCCGACATGGTTCGGATGAAATACCACTTTCTCGAAAACTTTCAATAGCGACTGGGTATGAAATGAGGAATGGTAACGTTATGGTAACTATTCGCGCTCAAAACCGTTCGATGGAACCTCTATCCGATGTACTCATCAATCCATGGCTTCCACCAGGCTTTACAGCCGACAAAGTACCATTCATTGGTAGACTAACTCCAGACGAAGTAGCAGTAATACGTATGCCACTTCGCATCGACTTGGGTCAAGGAGGTGCTTCTTGACCCCATCCATTTCCACTCTCTTCGGAGGGAGGACGAGTAAAAAAAAGGTGATAAAATGAAAAACCAAAAAGAAACGAAGCAAGACGAACTTGCTGCAATTGGTATCGGTGCAATGATTGTATTCATTGCTTTGATTCTTGTTGCGGCAGTCGCAGCAGCGGTCATTATTCAGACTGCAGAAAAGCTGCAACAGAACGCACAAGCCAGTGGTGATGATACCCAAGAACAGATGTCTACGAAAATAACTCTGATCAACATCATCATCGAGGCAACAGCCACAGCCCCTGCGAATCACGATCTTTTCGTGACATTCGAATTGGCTCCGGGTTCTGAACCAACACAAAGCGATGACGTAGGGTATACTGTCATCTGTTTAGATGACCAGGGTACAAACGATGGTGGAACAGACGATACTACTGAATTCGCTCAAGGTGATCTCTCTGGTGCAACAGTGCACACAGGAGATGGTGCTGGCGCTGCAGCTATCACATTGAACCCAGGAACAACATATGTGTTCGTTATGGAAATTGATGAATGCGGCCCTGTTGCAAACGAAGATAACATTCTTATCTTCACTGTAGATGGTGGAGGAAGCACATACGAGGAATTACAATACGGAAGCTCACCATCTGTTGGTGACGTAGTAGTTTGAGGTGATTTAATATGAAGAACACACAAGAAAAGAACATGAAAAACGATAACTTAGCTGCAATCGGTATAGGTGCAATGATTGTATTCATCGCACTTATCCTTGTTGCTGCTGTAGCTGCTGCGGTCATTATTCAGACTGCAGAAAAGTTGCAACAGAACGCCCAATCCACTGGAGACGATACAACTGACGAAATGTCAGGTAAGATACAAATCCTCAACGTTTTTGTAGACGACCCTACTGACTCATTCGTCGTCTATTTCCGTTTAGCAGCTGGATCTGATGATACTGACCCTAGTGATATCCTATGGCAAGTTTTCTGTGAAGACCCTGATGGCGGTGGAGCTGGTGTAGCAAGTACAGACAGACTCGCAGGAGAATTTGACGATACCCCAGGGGATGGCGGTGCCAGTGAAGTTTTCGAACTAGATGATGGCGCTGCTGCTCCTGTCGCTGAACCAACAGTTGAAGCTGGAAAAGCTTACAGAGTCTCACTTGATGTAAATGACGCTGCCAACGACTGTAGTCCTACACACTTGTTTACTGAGAACGTGAAAGCATCTTTGTATATTCACGTTGTTGGAGGTGGAAGTACTTTCGACATTCTCAAAGTAAACGACGATAGCCGTGGAGCAGTGGTGGTCTGAGTCGTCCTGCGTGATATCTTGCCTTCGGTAAGATAAGCGCAGGAGGTTGTACCATGGCATGGCCATTTAGTGGCAGTGCAGGGAACGACCGGGATGCAGACGCTGAACTCGCTGAAGAGCGCTTGAAAATCATGGCCAATGTGGCCATTGAACAAGTACCTCTCCCTGAACAAGGAGAATTGAGTGAAGAAGACGCTTGGACCATTTCACCCGGTCCGACTCGAGCACGCCTAAACAGTATAGGATCTGTACCAAGTGTTACAGCAACGCTAGCTCCGGCAGCGCCTGTTAACGCTCAGGTTGACACATCTGGATTAGAACGAATGATCAGCAGTCGTCTCGACATGGTCGAGGATGTACTCCGCTTAGTGGAGCATAAGATGGAAGAATCCATCTCAGTCCCTACTGCAGTTGATGGAGAACAATCCGAAGGACCTGATGTCGAAGGTGCTGATGATCACTCAATTGACGGAATGACTGGCGATACAATTGTCACCGCTGATGGGAAAGTACTTCCTGTCGGAGACGGCGTTGATCGCCTACGTCATTCAGACGAAGCACGACTTGTTGAATTGTATGAAGCACAAGCACTCGCTGCAAACCCATTCCTTGCAAAGGGCTCCTATGAGCACGCTGCAAACGATGGTGTTGGAGCAGCAATGGTTGCAGCCCTTTTGCTGGATAATCTATCTGGTATGGCAGCAGTCAGTTTTGCTCAAAAAGCAGTTCAAAGCGGTATGTTGACCGATGTTGAAGGGCGTTCAGTCCTCGCAATTGTTCAACTTGCAGCACCTGGCGAAGCGGAAGCTGCATTGAATGATCACCTTTCACACCGAAAGTTGTTGACATTCTCAGCAATCGTTGAATCTTGGAGAAACAAAACTCCCTTTTCGGAGGAATGATGCATGGGTGGTTCGGTCGGAATCGGTGCTCTCATCGTTGGAACATCACTGATGTTGGTCTTTGCGCTTGCAGTGCAAAGTCTTGACAGCAGAATGGAAACCAGCCTTGAGGTCATAGAAGATGCCGGTGAACCAATCCCATCGTTCCAAATCGATGACGCAACATTGTGGGAAGGTGCGGTCTTGACCGTTACCGTCACCTCCAATGGAAGCGGATACCAGGATGGAACACTCATTGAACAAAGTGGATCTGGAGGGTTCTCAGGAACCTTCACAGTCGACGCAGCAGGAGGAATAGAAAACGTGATTATCACCAATCGCGGGAATTACTCGTCCCCTCCCACTATTATCGTCGATACATCAGGCCAACCACTTACTTCAACGGGTGCCACATTCTCATCAGATATTGGGAACTTCATTTACAGTAATCTAACGAATACAGGTCCAGTGACCATCAAAAATCGAGAAGCTTGGCTTTTCCTTGATGGAGGTACGAGTGAGGAACCAACCAATCTTGGTTCGGTTACAAGCGGGACTACCACACATTGGTATCCTGGCGAAACCATTCAGATTCAATGGGCTGAAGACGGTGCGACTACCTACGATCGAATATCATTGACATCCAGTGGATTGACGATGGTAAACACATTAGCATGAGGTAATCAAATGGCAGACGGCGGAGCATCTTCTTTCATCTTTCTGACAACAGCCTTGCTTGTTTCAGGACTTGTAAGTGTCGTTCTCATCAATGAATGGGGGGACATGGCAAAATCATCACAAGATCAAACCCGTGCGATGGAAATTAACCAAGATACAAGTCTTGGATTCGCAGGAGATCCGATGATGGTTGCTTACAATACTACGTCAAACAACATGACCTTTTACCTGCAAAACACGGGGACCACGCTTCTCGATACGAGCACCTTGGTTGTAATTGTTGAAGGGTCCGCTGTGACATCTTCGATAACCACTGCACTTATCCCCTCAGTAGGTACTGATTGGGATTCCGAACATTTGGTTGAAGTTACAGTCAATACATCTACTTCATATGCTGACGGGACCGATGTTTCACTAACAGTTGTCGTCTCATCCGAGGTGACCAACGGTTATCGTGGTACAGACACAATTTCACTGGAGGTGCGTTTACATGGTTGAACGATTAGATGAAAAACCAAAACCAATTGAGGACGGATTCCCTTACGATGTTGAAACAGACAGTCTTGCTGATTCTCTTGGTCTTCGACTCCCTAATCGCAGTCTTATTCTACTGGCTGGAGAAGTTGGTGCTGGAAAGTCACTCATTAGTCAGAGGCTGGTGCATGGACTTCTTGAAAATGAAGTAAAGGTTCTTGTCATCACAACAGAACTGACCACTCGTGGTTGGATTGAACAAATGGAATCAATTGGATACGGTGTCACTGATGCCTTAACGAATGGTAATTTGATGATCTTTTCACGATTCGGTACAGTTGCAGAACCAATTCCAGATGTAGGTATCGAACAAGTTCTCGAAAGCGAAGCAGTCGAAGAAGCAGATATTATTATCATCGATGCTGCAAGTTCACTGATGCCCTCTGGTATGAATGACCAAGATAGATTCAATCTTATTCAACGATTAAGGCGCATCGCATCGACTGGTCGAAGTATACTTCTAACAGTCGATAGAGATGAAATGGACGATAAACTCCTTCACTCAATGCGTACGAGCGCAGAAGTTGTTCTCGATCTTACAACCAGTCTGATTGGTGGAGACTTGAAGAGAACCATAATCGTCACTCGTTATTTGAGGGCAGCAGGACCTGTTCAATCAACAATCGGATGGAGAGTTGAACCCAGTATGGGCTTCATTGTCGACATTACGGCGGTAAGTTGAGGTGTAATTATGGCTGATGAAGAACTCAAATTCGCACGAGGTGATCTCGCCTCAGTCATGGCTGCTCACAATCACGTAGCTGAATGGGTTAACGACTTTGAAAAGAAATACGGGTCTCGTCCAGTCTATTATGGACCATTGGATCGAGACGCAAAGAAGCAACGCCCGCTCAACCTCATTTACATCACCAAAGAACCAGTATTCGTCCATATTTACGAACCTCCTGCAGATGAAGATGGAGGAGGGCAAGTTCTCTGGTTTGGTCTTGAACCACAACTGAATGAAGAAGAAGAAAACATTCGACGTGATTTGGTTGAGACTCTCCTACAAGAAGCACCCTCTGCTCCTACATTCACTACTGACTCAGAGTTTGAAACAATTCTTGGACAAATGATTGACCGATATACCATCTTAGATTCTGAGGCCAACATAGGTACTCGACGTAGAGGTCGTATCTGGGAGATCGTAGGTCTCGAAGACAAGAGAGTCGTCGTCTCTGAAGCACAACGAGCTCGACTTCGATACATTATCGTCCGTGACCTGATCAAAAATGGACCACTTGAAACCCTCCTTTCAGACGAAATGCTGGAAGATATTCACTCCGTAGGGCTGAAACACATTCACATGGATCACAAAGTATTCGGGACAGTTGCTTCGAACATCCGTTTCCGTGAGCGAGATACACTTGCTCGTTACCTACGTTCGATGTCTGAACGTATTGGTCGCCCAGTATCCGATAATAATCCAATTATTGACGGAGCACTTCTCGATGGTTCACGTATTAACATCATCTTCTCAGATGACGTTTCTATGCTTGGTCCATCATTTACAATTCGTAAATTCGCTGAAGAAACCATTTCCATTACTCAATTGATTCAATGGGGTACGATGAGTTCCCAAGTTGCTGCATACATCTGGCTGTGCCTCGAATATGGAATGTCGGTCCTGGTATCTGGTGAAACAGCATCGGGTAAGACAACAACGCTCAATGCGATTCTTCCTTTTATCGATCACAACGTGAAAATCTATTCTGCAGAAGACACCCCTGAAGTAAAAGTCTCTCACAAGATTTGGCAACGTTTGGTTACTCGTAGTTCCAAAAATGAGGACTCAAGCGTCGAGATGTTCGACCTGCTCAAAGCTGCTCTGCGTTCAAGACCTCGTTACATTATCATTGGTGAAATACGTGGTGTTGAAGGGGCTACTGCATTCCAAGCGATGCAAACCGGCCACCCTGTCATTGCAACATTCCACGCATCTTCAATTGTCAAGATGATTCAACGTTTCACAGGGGATCCAATCAATGTCCCTATTCGTTTCTTCGACAATCTTAATTTCGCAATTTTCCAAGAAGTCACTGAAACCAATGGTAATCTCGTACGTCGTATTACCGGTGTAGACGAGGTTATTGGATACAACAAACACAGTGACGGTGTCTTGACTCGTGGTATGTTTGAATGGGATCCTATCAAAGACAAGCATTATTTCCGTGGGATGTTCCAATCCCACCTTCTTGAAAACAAGATTGCTGCGCAAGCAGGTTTCGCAAATAAGCGAGACATCTATGATGAAATGTTACGCAGGTCTGCTGCACTCGACAGAATGGTAAATCGAGATTTAACTCATTATGACGACGTATTCGGTCTTCTGAACGTCTATTACAACAGTGGTTGGGAAACCTTCGATAGTGCTGTTGATAGTTGGGTTAGTCAAAAAGACCGATGAGGGGGAGATGATTTATGCAACGAATGCCGATGTGGCAAATTGCCATCCGTCGGCTGGAAATGCCGGTTAGTCGTTTTCTTCTGCTCTTCGTCGGTGGTGCTTTCGCCATTGGACTCATCTTCTCATTATCCATTATCTTCCTGACCGGAGGATTGGCAGAAGGAGCGTTGTTTGCTGGATTTTCCGGAATTCTCTTGTTGATTTTGTTGCCGATAATCGCCGCATTGGGAGCAATGGCTTTCCCTATCTTAGAGGTGACTCGCTCTGCCAATATGATTGAACGAGAAATGCACATGTTCATCACTCGAATGGGTATTCTCTCGCTTGGAGAAGTAGGGGCACAGACCATCTTCGATATTCTCAAGCAAATGAGAGATTATGGAGAACTTGCATCTGAAGTACAACGCATTGAAACCCTTGTCGACAAATGGAATACCTCTTTGCCGGAAGCAGCACGTATTGTTGCACAACAAAGTCCAAGTCCTCTTTGGACTGATTTTCTTGATCGAATGGCGTTCTCTATTGAAGCTGGACAGCCTATTGATGAGTTCATGCGCTCTGAACAAGAAACAGTTGCTGAACAGTATAACACGCTCTATGATACCAGATTAGAAAGCGTGGACACAATGCAAGAAATCTACGTTTCCATGGTTACAGCGGGTCTTTTCGGTCTTGTCATTGCAGGAATTCATCTGGTTTTGTTCGAAGTTGGTAGCGAAAACGATGCACCAATTGAGGTGGCTGCGAGACTTCGTTTCTTACTCCTCGCTTCATTCCTTTTCATCATCATTCAAGTGGGGGCCATGCTTGCTTTCAGGGCCACTATCCCTCGTGATCTCATCTTTGCTCGTGATGAACTTGATACTCCCTTCAGAATAAATTTCAGAAGAGCGTTACTCGCGTCTGGAGCAATTTCTGCAATTCTGCTGTTAGTGACAATCTACGTTGTTGCAAGTGCTTGGGAAGAAATCAGTAGCCAATGGGACAGATATGGGCTTATTCTACTTGCAGCACCTCTTTCTCCCCTTCTGATACCTGCCTGGTTAATCCGCAAGGAAGAAGGAAATGTTTTGAGAAGAGACGGGGCTTACCCAGATTTCATTCGGGCTTTGGGAGGGACGGCTCAAGCGAGAAGTGCTGAACCTTCTGCGACAATCAAAGCGTTAAGAGGCGTTGATTTTGGAATGCTTGATTATTCCATTGACAGACTTGAACGACGTCTGTCGACTCGTATTGATTCGGATCGGGCTTGGGACTACTTCAACGCAGATACCAATTCTGCGGTCATTTCTCGTTACACTCGAATTTACATCGAAGGTTCGCAATCATCAGGAAAGCCTGCTGCAACTGCTGAAATGGTTTCCCGTTCAGTGGGTAACCTTCTCTCTCTACGGCGCCGTCGTTCCCTTTCTGCAAGTACAATGTGGGGTGTTGCTCTTGGTCTTCTTATCGCCAGCGTAACTTCTCTAAACGTTACAATCTCAATTGTTCTTCAACTCGGAGAAGCTATCGCAGGTGTAGCAACAGGTTTAACGGAAACCGACGTTGGAGCATTGCAAGATTTCGGCAGTGGGATAGCATTGCCTGTTATGGAAGATGCGGGTTCTGTTGATGACAATATTCGAATGTTCAAGGTTATTGTTTCACTTCTCGTGCTAGGACAAATCATTGCTGTGTCTGCAATTGCAACACGTCTTCGAGGTGGAGGTAAAACCAGTGCTGCTGGACAAGCCATTCAGTTACTTTGGATTGCAGGAATCACATCTTGGATTACTGCTGTTCTCTTGGATGGCGCTTCCTCAGTGTTTGGCGTTTAAACAAAAAGAGTATATGCTGTCTCACTAAATGGTGATACATGCAAGCCCCGCTACCAGGCCCTCCTGCACAATCGACAATGTATCATCCACCTCAAGAAGCCATGATGGGCGGTGGGTTATTTTCTCTCCATAAATTCTTGATGATTGGTGTCATCCTGATTCTTCTTGCAACCTTTGTGAGTATTCTCCCAGATTTTAGTGGAGCTCCAAACCAAGTTGATTATGATACTGAAGAAGCAGATTGGAGCAAAGATTTTGCGAAAGATACTGAGTCTCACAATGATTTTGAACGAGTCATGGATACGATTGCAACATTATTGGGGACTGGGGGTGTTGCTTTGATTGGATATGCTTTCATCCGAGAAGCCTATGATGAGGATACCACAACCCCGGCCTTGAGAATTACGCTCTTGATCCTTGGAGCAGTTATGTTGCTCCAACTCCTTGGTTCTGGATTTGACGTAAGCGTATCAGTTTGAACGGCGACTCTTTGGACGATTCTTCTTTTCTTCTTCAGAAATCCGTTTCTTTGAGGCTGCCCATGAGCATATTGGGCATGTTGTCAAATCATGGAATCGTGCAGGACAGTATTCTCTCCCAAAGAAAATGATTTGTAGATGCAAATCATTCCATGCCTGTTTTGGAAAAACGGCTTTGAGATCTTTTTCTGTTTTCTCTACGTTACTCCCATTCGATAGCCCCCACCGTGCAGCAAGTCTGTGAATATGTGTGTCAATAGGGAAGGCAGGGATTCCAAAGGCTTGTGCGAGGACGACTCCAGCTGTCTTGTGACCTACTCCGGGTAATGCTTCGAGTTCTTCGAATGTGTTTGGAATTTCACCACCATGACGCTCGATAAGGAGTTCAGATAGACGCTTGATGTTCTTGGCTTTCGTTGGAGCAAGTCCTACTTGTTTGATAAGAGTCTGAATTTGTTCCACCTTCAACTGGGCCATGTCAGCAGGAGTTGGACCTTGTCGAAATAATTCAGGCGTTACTTCGTTAACTTTCAAATCGGTTGTTTGTGCACTCATAAGAACGGCTACGAGTAGTTGAAACGAGGACTCATGATCAAGAGGAACCGGTATTTCAGGATACAACGTCTCAAGCATTTTTTGAATGCGTTCTGCTTTCTCAATTCGCTTCATGATGAAGCCACCTATTCAGCGTATTCAGAGCCAGTAACCCATCCAAAGAGGATGCCAGATCCTATGCTTGCAAGAGGAATTAGATTGCATGCAAATATTTCGATGAACGGAGACTCGCCGTCTTGAGGCTGGCCGAGAAGATACCAAACCAGAAGCCCAAGGAAGAGGCCAGGTATCACCATGAGACCTCCTATGATGAGTGTCCTTGTGAGTCGCATGGATTCACCAATTGCTACTGATTGATGAACTATTGCTTCATTGTAAGGCAAGTTGCTGAGCCAAGGATTCTCCACTCATGGTGTTGAGNACATCGTTTTCTTCCAACCATCCCTTTCTTGCAGTCATAACTCCGTATTGGATATCAGCTAACCCTCTGGTTGAGTGAGCGTCAGGACTGATCGCAACGGGGACTCCAGATATCTTGGCATATTTACAGAGCCTGTAATCAATATCTAATCGGTATGGGCTTGCATTCAATTCAATCGCCTTGAATTTTCCATCTTGAATGTGTTCAGCCATTGCATCGATAATTCGGTAAACATCCACTTCATAGCCTTCTCGACCTTGTAAAATGCGACCTGTGGGGTGGCCAATGATTGTCGTTGCAGGGTGTTCAAGGACCTTGAGGAGTTCCTCTGTGTTCTCATTTTCATCCCTTCCTCTCCATTTTGTTACAGCATGAACGGAAGCCACAACGTAGTCGAGTTCTTTGAGGACCTCATCAGGGTGGTCTAATTTCCCACCAGGTAAAATGTCGGATTCAACGCCATGGAAGAGTCGGAAATCGACACCATCATCAGCCCAATTCTGATTGTATTTCTTGATGGTTTGACCTTGTTCAAGAAGACGATCGGCGGGTGCTCCATTGGCTATTTTCAGTGTAGGTGAATGATCTGCGATACCAAGCCAATTCCATCCTAGTGTTCTCGCAGCATCAGCCATNTGTTCAAGTGTAGCCTCTCCATCTGATACGACAGTATGATTGTGCAATGCTCCTTTAATCAGTGGCAATTCGAGAAGTTGAGGCAATGCTTGTTGACTTCCAGCATCCATTTCCCCCATGTCTTCTCTCAATTCAGGTGCAACCCATTGCATATCGAGATGGGCATAGATGTCCTCCTCGGTCATGGCATGAAGTGAGAATTGTGCAGCCTCGATTCCTTTGAGTTCTCCTGCTTCTTGTTCTGGAATTAAACCGAATTCATTGAGACGTAATCCACGATCGATTGCTCGTTGACGCATCGCTATGTTGTGTTCTTTACTTCCTGTAAAGTAGGCAAGAGTAAACGAGAACATTTCTGGAGGGACTAATCGAACTTGAGCATCAATTGTTCCAGCACTTTCCAACTGTTCGTAATCATCTCCCCCAATCGCTTCCAAAACATTCGCATCGATATGGCCTACTGAGAATCCATCTTCGAATATACTTGCTTCAAGAATGAGGCTTATTTTAGAATCTCCTGCACCTTTAACGTCAGCGATACCGTGCAATGCCAAAATTGCATTTGCCACATTTTCATGATGTTCAGGTGTAACTCCTACGACGATATCAAGGTCACCAATTGTCTCTTTTCTTCTGCGTGCACTTCCAGCGAGTTGAACTCGCTCAACACCAGGTATCTCCCTGATACGTTGTTCAAATGCAGACCCATATTTCAGGCCGATATCAAGACGTCGACGGGCACGGAATCGTGATAATAACTCGATGCCGTCAAGCATACGCTGCTCAGTTTTCTTACCGAAGCCTTTCATTGGAGCAATCAAGCCTTCTTCTGCTACTTCCTTTAGTTTAGCAATCGAATCGACGCCAAGTTCTTCATGCATCAATTTGATTCGTTTTGGACCCAATCCAGGTATGCCAAGCATTTCGATGAGTCCATGAGGTGTATCGTTGTGTAGGCGATGCCAATCTTCTGGCCATTCGCCCTCAAGTATTGCTTGCGATAGGGCTGATCCAAGACCCTTTCCTATGCCTTTCATTTCAAACAGGCGACCAGTGACAACAAGTTCATGCAAATCTTCAGTCAATGTGCCAAGCAAGCGACTTCCGTTCTGGTATGAACGGACTCTGAAGACATTCGCTCCCTGTAATTCCAGCAGAACAGCGACTTGATGCAATACTCCTGCCACTTGATTTCTTGAAAAGAACGGTGGGCCGCTTGGTCTCGCCTTTGGTAATTTGAATGCGCTTCCTGCCATACCCTCTTCAAATCCCCACGGGTAAAAAAGGATGGCAAGTGATTGTTTCAAAAACCCCCATGGTGTGGAATCATCATGGTCGATGTGGACATCATCTCATTTCTTGTCCAATCGTTTTGCGGAATCTCTGCATTCCTCTTCATGTTTGTAGCAACTTTTTCCCGTTCTGAAAAAGCAGAACTTGTGGTACAGAATATCATTTTCACATCGCTTCTTATGGCAGCAGCATCGCTTTGGTGGCTCTCGCTGGCCGGAGGATCTTTGTGGGGTTCAAACTATCTTCCAAAACCACTTTCGATTGTTTGTGTTGTTTTGGCCATTGCTGCTCGAATGAACATCAAAGGTGAGAATGTATCATTCGGTGCGAATCCACACAGTATTGGTAAGAAGTCTGAAGAAGAGTGATCAGACGATTTCGCCAGGTTCTTCGGAGCTGCCTTCAGCAGCCTCCTTTTCCATTTTCTGATTGATGAATGTCCGCATATACTCAGGAAGTTCTCCATTGATGAATATTACGTCATTGACAGTATCCAATTTTTTCAATGAATAGAATATCTGCATTGCAGTCATAGGAGTCGATGAACATCCATTACAGCCCCCATCCAATGATAGCATGATGTTACCTCCACTTGTATCGTGAACGGTAACGACTCCATCGTGAGCATCAAGGACTTCTTGCACAGGTCCAATTTCTGCAAGAACCTCATCTGCTGTAATGCCCATGCATCATCCCAAGCATTCCCCCTCTTTCAACGATTGGTATCCACTCTGCTACTCCGAATACAGATTAACCCCCTGAAACATGCCTTTTGAGCCTGTAAAGAGAGGGAACCACTTATGAAGGATTCTTTGGTGGCCGCAGTTACAGGTGTTCTAAATGATGGAAAATATACCAATGATTGCCGCAGGTGCAGGTCTAGTCGGACTTGTGATTGCGTTTGTACTATATCAGCAAGTAAACAAAGTAAAAATTGACAACGAAATCGTTGCCGATATTACTGATGAAATTCAAAAGGGAGCTATGGCGTTCCTTTTCGCAGAATACAAGGTTCTCTCAATCTTCGTTGTCGTTGTCGGTGCAGTCCTTGCATGGCTAAATGACCTCGACACAGCAATTGCATTCTTTGCAGGTGCAATTGCTTCCGTTCTTGCAGGATTCTCTGGAATGCGTGCAGCAACATCCGCAAATGGTCGAACTGCTATGGCTGCTAAGAACGATGGTCAAGCAGGTGCACTTGCAGTATCATACAACGGAGGAGCCGTCATGGGTCTATCAGTTGGTGGACTTGGGCTTCTCGGTATCTCGCTTATCGCATTCTGGCTAAGCGCAGGAGAAACTACAGACGGTGCAATGAATCCAGTCAGCGCTGCTGCAGGATTCGGTATGGGTGCTTCTTCCATTGCTCTCTTCGCTCGTGTTGGTGGCGGTATTTACACCAAGGCTGCTGACGTCGGTGCTGACCTTGTGGGTAAGGTCGAAGCAGGTATTCCTGAAGACGATCCTCGAAACCCTGGTGTAATCGCTGATAACGTCGGAGACAACGTTGGCGATGTCGCTGGAATGGGCGCTGATATCTTCGAATCTTTCGTTGGTTCCATCATCGCTGCAATGATTATTGCAAATGATTTCGCAGTTGGCACCGCTGAGGACTATGTACTTCTTCCAATCCTTCTCGGATTCATTGGATACACCGCCTCCATCATCGGTGTTTTCTCTATGTCCTTCCTCAAGAACGGGAAAGACCCAGCAGCAGCATTACGAAACACTACATTCATCGCAGCGGCTTTGTTCTGGGCAGGCGGTTATCTCGCTATCCAACAAGACCTCATCAACGTAGAATACGGAATCATGCACTCCGTTGTTCTCGGAAGCGTAATTGGAATCCTCATTGGACTTGTCACCGAATACTATACTGGGATTGAACCAGTCTTCGGAATCAAGACAAAAGCAATCCCTCACATTGGTGAAATGTCCAAGACAGGACCTGCTACAAACGCAATTGCAGGATTGTCTGTGGGTATGATGTCCACATTTATCCCAGTCGTTTTGATTTCAATCGGAATCCTTGGTGCTAATGAATTCGGTGGCGAAACATACGGATTGTATTGTATTGCAATGGCTGCAATGGGTATGCTTGGAACAGTCGGTGTTACAATGACTGTTGACGCATACGGTCCAGTTGCAGACAATGCTGGTGGAATTGCAGAGATGAGCGGTCTTGGAGACGATGTTCGTGCAATCACTGATGAACTCGATTCAATCGGAAACACAACCGCTGCAGTCGGCAAAGGATTTGCAATCGGATCTGCTGCATTGACTGCTCTTGCACTGTTTGCAGCATATACTGCAGCAATAGGTACCGATGAAGTCACAGGTCTTTCTCTACTTAACCTTCAACTCACTGAACCAATGGTCGTTATCGGTCTTCTAATTGGTGGTGGACTTCCGTTTGTTGTCGCTGCTATGACAATGACTTCAGTCGGAAAGGCTGCAGGTGACATGGTTGTCGAAATCCGACGCCAATTCAAGGAAATCCCTGGACTTCTTGAAGGAAAGGAAGGTGTCAAGCCAGACTCACAAACTTGTGTTGATATCTCCACTAAGGCAGCGCTCCGTGAAATGGTCGGCCCTGGTGTTGTAGCAATTGTGGCTCCAGTCATTGTAGGATACACGCTTGGTTGGAACGCTCTTGGCGGTCTTCTCGCAGGTTCTCTGGTTACAGGTGTTCTTATGGCGCTCTTCATGGCAAACGCTGGTGGAGCTTGGGACAACGCAAAGAAAGCAATCGAACAAGGTCACATTGACGGTGCTAAGAAAGGTGATGCTGCTCACGATGCAGCAGTTATCGGCGACACAGTCGGCGATCCTTTCAAGGACACATCTGGTCCATCATTGAATATTCTCATCAAGTTGATGTCCATCGTTGCAGTTGTTATGGCTGGAACTGGTAAACTCACTGAGACAGGACTTCTTTGATTCTCATCAAAGCGTTAGACTCTTGAAGAAGCGTCTGCACGGCGTTTCATGACTGGAAGGCTCAAGGCACCTTTTCTGGTGCTACTTCTCTTGTGCACAAGTGTTCTTGCTGGATGTGTAAGTGACTCTGGTTCGGCTGATGAGGCGGATACTACAACCGAAGATCAGAAGCAATTACCGGTTTGGGAAATCGGAGACAATTGGCTCTACACCTTCGTAACACCTCAGTTTGGAGAGGACAGCGCACGTCTTGTCGTGGCTGAAATTGATTCTGGTGAAGGAAATTACCAACTTGGAATTTCTTCAGAGCGTGAAGCTCAACGCCACGCAGTCATCAATCACAATCCATTCCTTGGCCGTATGACCATAGATGGTCTCTCCGTATACGAGAACGGAGAACCACAACAAGTCTTTGCTTTCCCATGGTCGATAGGCCAACAATGGACGTTCACATTATTCGGTCAAGAATGGACTGCTACGACAGATTCGATAACAAATGGTAACGTTCGTGTTAGTGCAGAGTCTGCTGAAGGTCACGAGTTAGATTACACATTTAGTGGAAGTAAGGGCTTCTTGGAGCGTTTCGTATGGCGGGATTCCGAAGGTGTCATACAACTACGTATGGATCTCAACATCGCTCGTTCAAATTATGAAGGTGATGTGTTCTTCTATCGTGCAAGAGATCTTATCGACCGCATGTATGAAGAAAATGATCAAGAAATCTACGACACATTCCTTGACTCAGGCCATCCTTCAGAAGGGGACTGGAATACACTTGTTTGGTACCTTGATGTCGAGATCGCATCGAATGGACCTGCTTCAGGTTCTTTGACGATGAAAGACCATGCAGGAGCAAGTCCTCTTACTCGTGCTTGGGGTTCAGGAGCAACTGAAAAGGGTGCAATTGGTACAATTCCTTCCAACTCCGGTGAATATTCACTGACTGTTACTGTACGAGGTCCTTCCTCTTACATTCACCTCCGTGTTGCTGGAGCACTTGTGTTCCAGTGGACTCTTTGAGGTGATTTCTTGCCGACGCTTGTCATGATGCATGGTATGACAGGTACTGCTGAAATGATGAGACCATTTGCAGAGAAGATTCTTCCTGAAGGTTGGACTCTACTCGTGCCTGATGCACGGTTCTCTCATCCAAAACGTGGTAACACGTGGTGGAGATACGAAGATGAAGACCCAGACGTTACACGACGATTACAACTTTCCAGAAGGGAGTTGATGGATGTCGATTCATCGTTATCTCAGCTTGAGAAACTTATTTCGGAAGAAGCACCGCTTGGGCCACTTGTTGTAGGTGGATTCTCTCAAGGTGGAGCTATGGCCCAAGAGATGTTGCAATTGCCTCTTGCTGATCGTATTATCGGGCTTGTTGCATTGGGAACTCGCCTTGTCCGACCTATGGAATTACGTTTACGCCTCGAAGAATTAGATTCCAAACACATGTTCTGGATGCATGGTGTTCGAGACATTCGTGTTCCGATTGAAGATGGATGGGCAGTCGCTCATTTGTTCGAAGGTGCAGGTTGGCCTGTTGAACTCGTAGAGCATCGGAAAGGGCACATGATTCCCACCGAGCATCATGAGATGCTCAAGAACTGGCTTGAGAATCTTGTTTAATCACAATGGATACTTATTCAGTTCATCAAAACCGCCGATGAAGATTCGCTCATCGGTTCGTAAATCGAAGATAACGGGAACTGTCCGGTGATGGGTTGCTTCAACAACTTCTTCTCTCAATTGCGAGGGTTCACTATCAAAGGAGATTTCAGTGTAAGGGAGTTTCTTCTGATCGAGAAACCGTTTTGCTGCTGTACAGTAGCCGCAGAACTTCCCCGAGAATATGAGGAATTGTCCTTGGTGCTTCTCCAATAGTTCTACAAACATACTTTGCTCTCTTAACCTTCCTTCATAAAGTCATGGTCTCGTGGTGAATACCAACGCTTGATATATTCAGGTCCCTTAGTCTAACTATGGTTGCCAATGTCGTTATTCTTGCAGCATCTTCAGGAAAAAACCTCATTCTTGCAAATCGATTCAAAGAGACTTTTACATCCAAAGATGTGGATTCAGAAATTGTAGATCTTACAACATTGAATTGGCCAGTGTACACACCTGAATTAGAGAATGATCCAAAATTATCTCCTGATACAGGTTCGCTCTCAGATTTGATGATCAGTGCTTCTGCATTTGTTGTATGTGCGCCTGAATACAACGGACTTGTCCCTCCCTGCCTCAATAATTCGATTGCTTGGTTGTCAGTTCAATGTGATGACTTTAGATTCCTTTTCAACAACAAGACGGTTCTACTTGCTACGCACAGTGGCGGTGGAGGAGCACATTGTCTCATAGCTATGCGGCAGCAATTTTCACACCTGGGAAGTAATGTGATTGGGCGTTCAATGACCTTGAACAAAACCAAGACGTTTTCTCAATCAACAATGGACGACCTCGTGGATCGGGTGATGCAATGACAAACAGAACAGTACGGATGACAGCACCAACACACCGAACACTCGAGGGTGGAGGCTTTCCTGTACGAAGGCCGGCTGCAATGGGGTCTCTGATGAGTCCATTCTTGTTACTGGATGAGATGGGCCCTGTCGAGTGGGGTCCTAGGGAAGCGATTGGAGCTCCCGACCATCCTCATCGAGGTTTTGAAACTGTGACTTATTTGCTCGAGGGTGCTATGAAACATGCCGATAGTGCAGGCAATCGAGGCAACATCAATCCAGGAGATGTTCAATGGATGACTGCTGGGCGAGGCGTGATTCATTCCGAATTACCTCAAGACGACTTCTATGAAACAGGGGGTCTTACACATGGGTTCCAAATATGGGTAAATTTGCCATCTGAACACAAAATGATGCAGCCAAGATACCAAGATATCCCCGCCGATCAAATTCCTAAAGCAGTCAGTGAAGACGGTCGAGTCAAAGCTGTCGTTATCGCAGGCGATGCATTGGGAGCATCTGCTGTTATCGATACGGTAATTCCCATTCAACTCATTCATGTAAAAATGGAGCCAAATAGTTCGTTTTCACATTTTATTCAATCAGATCT
>QQSG01000064.1:17507-25482 GCA_003602665.1 Candidatus Poseidoniales archaeon | reverse complement strand
ATTCAGAGAATCTATTCTCGACTAGCATCAAAAGTGCCAACCTCCACAGATTAGGAAGTGGATTATAAACGGCAAGAAGAAGCAAGCAGCAGTCTAAGCGATTCCTCAAGTACTTGGAATCTTAGGATTCAAATCATGGTCAGGGGTAATACTCTCACTGAGTCGCCAAGAACAAAGGTGACTTTTACGATTGTTACAGCTGTATTTATTCTGTTGTTATGGATTGGGTTTGCTACAGATTTGTTCTTGCATAAAGCGAGTACTGAATCCATTGTAAACGCCGATCAGATTCCGGATTTTATTCTTGGTTTATTTCGAATTGGAGCAGCCTATCTTGCGTTTCATGCTATCGTATTCTGGATGGTAATAAGCCCTCGGCCAGGGACGATGTACAGCATTAATTTCCATACTGGAAACGTTGATCAGCATGAGGTGAGAGGACTTGAACGCCTTGTAACCTTCAGTAGTTGGCAACTTATCCTCTGTGGAATCTTTTTCTTTTTGGCAGGTGTTGTAAGTTGGTTATCACTTTTTGAAGTGGGAATTCCTTCATTCCTTAATCGAATAATTCCATTGTTGTATTTCATGGCGTTGAGCGCATCGAGCCTGACCGCAATCGTTGTTCGTTATGTCATTATTCCTGCAGATGTCAAGAGCAATAATCCTCTCGGACACCTCTTTTTGAAACATGAACAGGTGATGCACAATTGGACCATTATATTGCTTTCAATCGAACTCGTTTTCGGNTCGATTGAAGTGCTTCCAGAAGGCGTCATTCTTGGTGGTTTCCTTGGTGGAATATACTTCTACTTCGCGTTTATTTGGGCGAGATTCTTTGGCCAGTACTTCGTGTATGATTTCATTGATCCGAGGCCAAAAAGTGCGCCGTATTCAATTGTGGGGTTAGTTATCGCCTTTGGGATATTCTTCATGACAATGTATGCTCTGTATTTGGTTCTTGAATGGAATCAATGGGTTGGAATCCCCTTAGTTGCACTCTTTGTTCAACGCTCGGTTCTGTTCAATCCGCCTACGAAGTGATCACTTTGGGCTGGTCATATCTTCTGGACGAACCCATTCATCGAATTGTTCGTTCGTTAGAAGGCCAAGTTCGAGAGCGCTTTCTCGTAATGTGATTCCTTTCTCGTGGGCATTCTTGGCAATCTTTGCAGATTTATCGTAGCCGATATGGTTGTTCAGAGCAGTTACCAACATGAGGGAACTGTCAAGATGTTTCTGAATCATCTCTTCATTCGCTTCAAGACCTTCAATGCAGCGTTCTCCAAATGAGACACATGCGTCACTAAGCAAGCGTATACTGTGTAAGAGATTGTGAATCATCATTGGCTTGAAGACGTTGAGTTCAAAGTTCCCTTGACTCCCTCCCATTGTGATCGCAGTATGGTTGCCCATGACCTGACAACAGATCATCGTCATCGCTTCTGATTGTGTTGGATTGACTTTCCCTGGCATGATACTGCTTCCAGGTTCGTTTGCAGGTAGGGATAGTTCACCTAATCCGCAACGAGGACCAGAACCAAGCCAGCGCACATCGTTTGCAATTTTCATTAAACTGACTGCAAGCGTATTCAATGCCCCACTGGCTGCAACAATTGCATCGTGAGCAGACAATTGTGCAAACTTGTTTTCTGCACTCACAAACGGTAACTCTGTTCGTTCTGCAATGCGCTGGGCCACTTGTTCAGCAAATTTAGGATGAGAATTGAGTCCAGTACCGACAGCAGTTCCGCCGAGTGCGAGTTCAAACAAATCCTTCTGAGCGAATTCAATTCTGCGTAAATCAGCTTCAAGCATGTGAACATAGCCGCTAAACTCTTGTCCGAGTGTCAAAGGAGTGGCGTCCATAAGATGGGTGCGTCCAATCTTTACGATATTTTTGAAATCTTTCTGCTTTGCCCTTAATTTTCTTGTTAACCCTCGAACGGCTTTGAAGAGACGATGTTCAATCTCTTCAGCAGCAGCAATATGCATGGCTGTAGGAAATGTATCATTGGAAGATTGCCCCTTGTTGACGTGATCGTTTGGGTGAACGGGTGATTTACTTCCAAGTACACCACCTGCCATCTCAATGGCTCTGTTTGCAATGACTTCATTTGAGTTCATATTGGTTTGAGTTCCGGAACCTGTTTGCCAGATTCGTAGAGGGAAATGAGCATCATGATCGCCATTCATGACTTCTTCTGCAGTATCAATAACCAGTCCAGCGATCTCTGCATCGAGGACACCAAGGTCTCGATTTGTTCTTGCAGCAGCCGCCTTTAGGATTCCAAATGCACGGATAAGTGGTTTTGGCATGACGTCTTCACCAATGTCAAAATTAACCAAAGATCGTGCAGTCTGACAGCCGTAATATGTGTCTCCAGGGACCTTCATCTCTCCCATCGTGTCGGTTTCAATACGAAATTCAACGTCTGATTTGGGAGCTTTTGGACTCGGAGGAGTATAGGTTTGAGAATAGGTACTTTTTACATCCAATCGACTTCGAATGGCTTGAACAATCCAGGCACTGCGGCCCATATTCTTACCGCCACCAGTCCAACGGTCGAGTTCTTGAGCAACGTCTTCAGGTATGCTGACGGATACGATTCGGCTTCCACCGATGTTGTGTTTTCCCATAGAGTTTAACAATTGAATGATGTTATTAAACCAATGCTAAGAGCATAGTAAGTCAATACCTGAACTCATAAACCTCCAATCCGTAGGTAATACATGCAAGAACAGACCAATGCCATGCCAAATCTAACAACAAATTACGGGCTTTTTCTCCTCTTATGGGGGCTAATCGCTACGTATATCTCTGAAGCGCAATCCTTCACTTCATTCTTACCATCTATGCTTGGCCTTGCCCTTCTTGTTTCTGGTGAAATGGCTAAACTGCCTGGGAAAAGGAAACTCTGGATGCATGTTGCAGTCACCTTTGGCTTGATCGGAGCGCTCGGTGGAACTCGTTTCTTCATGGTCATGGCCGATGGCCTCACCTACGCCAGTTCGTCAATGTTGATGCTTTTCCTAACAGGAACAGCATACACAGTTCTATGTGTTCGCTCATTCATTGCTGCCCGTAAGGCGCGTGAAGCGGCTGAAACAGAAGCCTGATCAGAACTTACGTCGAACCTTTGCACTTGGTGCAGAAGTGTTTGTGACGTCAAAGTCATCATCATCTTGAACATCGATGGATACATCGATTTGAACATCGGATGCAACTGCCTTCGTGCTTCCTTGCTTGGATTCGAGTTTGTCGATGGTCTTCACCAACATAGCGAATTCTAACTCGAGGTCTTCGAGAGAGTCGCTGAGTTGATCGATTTTGTCTGCCAATCGCTTCGCAAGTTTGCGAGCTTTTGTCAATACACGTTCGGTTCCCATGTCCTTATGGTCGCGTCAATGAATTATGAATGCATCGAATTGCTGAAACAACAAGGATTTCATTCAACAACAGTGCATCGAACGATTTGCTGAGGGACCTTTGGACGGTCTCCTGGCAACTTTTGACATCCTTCGATGTTCTTTACGACATCCATTCCTTCAACAACTTGTCCGAAGACTGCGTGATTGCCATTAAGCCAAGGTGTGGCAACGGTTGTGAGGAAGAATTGGGAACCACCAGTATTACGACCAGCGTTTGCCATTGAAAGAATTCCTGGCTTGTCGTGCTTTAATGCTAGAGCAGATGCTTCACAAGGAATCTTCCATCCAGGTCCGCCAGTACCAGCGCCACGAGCCATTGGGTCCTTTGAATTTGGACATCCGCCTTGGATCATGAAGTCTTCAATAACTCGATGGAAGTGAAGTCCATCGTAGAATCCTTGGTTAACGAGTTTGACGAAATTTGCTACTGTATCGGGAGCACTTCCGTGAAAGAGTTCAATCATGATGTTTCCTGCTGAGGTTTCCATTTGCACTTGCATGGTTGAACCACAGGCCGATACTTCAAGAGCATTTGCTTCGTTTTTCAAGAAACAATGACAGCCTCAGAGTAAATTCTGAAGCCGAAGTTCACTCCATCGGACGGTAAGATGCTACAGGTTATCTCGTCACCTGAAGCCACAGAGAGTTCAGAAGAGTTGCTTGCAGCAAACATACCGTTGACATACCAGCGAGTTTCTGAGGCATCCGCATCACCTTGCGGGTCAAGATAATCATAGACACATGAGAGTGAATCTGAAGTTGTTGGTGTACTCGGAGTAACTGTCACATTCGTAGCAGTTGGCATTTCACTGAGATTTGACCAGAGAACAATAGGTGTGAGTAAAAACGCAGCTAAAGCCGATTGACCATTTGGAGCAAGGTCGCTCATGCTATCGTTTCCTCCACCGAAACCAATAGTTGCACCATTCCAGATCCCAAGATGCTCTTGCGTAAACACATCACCATCGCTTGGATTTCCATATACGCTCATGTTTGCGCCGAGGCTTGCTCCAAGAACCTCCATCGTTGCAATCCCGTCCTCAGTCCATACAAATCCAGTAGGAGCAATTTCAACAAAACCATTCATCCCAATGAAAGCAAGCATTGCACTTTCTCCGCCGGGGAGAAGTTGTTCAAACGTATCGTTTCCTCCGCCGAAACTTACTGTAGCAGCGTTCCAAATAGCAAGATGCTCACCAGTGAATACATCGCCTGGACTAGGGTCGCCATAGACACTCATGTTTGAACCAAGATTTCCTCCGAGGATTTCCATTGTTTGGATGCCGGCTGCAGTCCATATGTATCCTGTGGGTTTCGGGCTGATGATACCTCCAGTTCCGATATATGACGCCATTGCGGTGTTGCCGCCGGGGAGAAGTGACTCAAAAGAATCATTCCCGCCTCCGAAATCAGTCGTTGCAGAATTCCATATTGCAAGATGAGTTGCATTGAATTCATCACCAGCAGCAGGATCATAATACACGCTCATGTTCGCATTAAGAGTAGATACGAGATACGTCATTGTTCCAATTCCGCCCTCGGTCCAAACATATCCACTGTGATTTCCATCATTTACGACAGTAAGCCCGCTGAGTAAATCATCCAACCATTGCTGATATTCAAGTTCAGACCAATTTGGATCAAGTCCCTGTTTCTCAGCACATTCGACATTGTCGGGGTGATAAGGGTCATGGTCGGTTGAATTTCTTGAACCATATTTGAAATTGACCATGATACAGTCGTGATATTCTCTGGAGGTGCCATCAAACGAGGGGTCAGGATCTGCATACTGCAGATTCCAAGAGACCATACCTCCGTAGACTGATATGAGAATCATTGCAACAAAACAGGCTGGAATGAGCCACTTTGCACGTTCTCCACCCATGACAAAAGATACCGAAGGAAGTTCCTCAACAACAACCGTCCTCGACTTTGACTTCTTTCTTTTTCGTCTCCTAGCTGTTCGGGGGGATTTCTTCTTTTCAACATCAGAAGATTGTTGATCTCTATCGATGATTTTCACCGAATCAGGATTCTCATCGTCAACCTCTTTTTCTGTTACTGGAACAATAGATTCATCCTCAGACATTGTTATACCTCCTGTTCGCATCAAAGATAAGCGCCATAATAAGGCCGACTATAGCAAGTGGCAAGATCAATTCCGAATGCGATTCTGGATTCAAAATTCCGATCATTGCTTGAAGGACAAATGCACCTCCAACGATTAAATTCACAGTCCAAAAGAGGAGTTTGTCGTTTCCTGGATATTTCCAAGAAACATTGATTGTTTCAGCATCAGGCTCAAGGGCATCAATCAACTTCTTCTCCCAACCAGTCGTTAGAACCAAACCACAAATGACAGCGAAGATGATGTCATTATTGAACCAACCAATAATTTGGAGAAGTTCCTGTAAAATTTCCGTGAAAACAGCAGCGATTGCAACCAGAAGAGCAAGGCTTAGAAGGCGGAAAAGTTTCTTCTCAGCATCGGTTTGAATGCGAATAAGCCCAAACTTCACTGCATGCATTAAGGCTACACATGGGTAGATGAGATTATCTGTAAATCCTGAGGTTAATCCATAAATTACCACAGAAAGAGATTCCATCTCCTCGGTGATAATGGTTTCATTCAATAGGCCACTGTTGTCATACCAAGTATACGTACCTGCACTCTCTGGTGTCCCAGTCATTGTGTTGAAGGCAGCGAGTTCGGTTTCTATTGTAATGAATCGAACGAGGATCATCACCCACATGAGGATGAAGTAGACTGCAAAAATACCAGGGACTCCAAATTGACGTTTCTTACGTATTGTTAGGGCAAGGTGATACAATGATGAGAGGCCTAATGAAATCATCATGAAGGAGAAAATGCCCATGATAATAGCGGTGATGATATGGGTTGCCAATAAGCCATCATACCCATGCTGAACAACTGACCAATTCATGAAGAATGAATACCACCATGTGTGGGAACTACCATTGAAGAATCCAGGAACAAGAAAGACCATGAAATCGCTCAGAATCACGACCGCCCCCAAAGCAAAGAAACCACTTCTCCGAAGCGCGATGTGCTTCTTTTCCTTCGATTTTGGATCTGGTAGGAACAAAAAGAGACGGATTCCCATCGTTATACAAATCATTGAGCATGCCATGACAAAGAGAATCGAATAGTTCGAATTGAACCCATCTTCTAAAGCACGTTGATCAGCAATTCTGGTAAACAGTGCAACTCCTGCAAACACAACAACCATCCATGTCCTTCTAAGGAACGGTATTGGGATAAGCAACATCAAGAGTGTTCCGATAATGATGAAATTAAACCAAGAAGCAACATCCTCGGTTTTCATTACATCGGCATTTGTACCAGAATATCTGAGCCAATCGAAGGTCTCATTGAAACTCATTTCGATATGAATGAGATAAATCAAAAGCCAAACAACAAGCCAAGCTCCAATTCTTCTATCCCAAGGTGTCTTTTCCATTGAAAATTCTTGTTTGAATTCGTGTTGTTCAGTCGAATCTTCCTTATCCGACTTAAAGACTGAAGTAACTTTTGAAAGGAGTGAAAAAAAGGCGGTAATTATCTTATCACGTTGTTTCATTGTCGGTATCAAAAACAATAACATGAATCCTAAAACCATGATATTGAGGATGAGCCCAATTTCATCCAAATATTCAATGCCAGTATCTGCCACATTATCACTTTCAAAGGAGAGTATAAATTAGATTCCCCGTCCTTAAGAAAAAAAAGAGGATTTACCTATTTCAATTTTGAAACCACATATTCATGAATGAAATCACGTTAGAGTGGTTATGGGCGAAATTTTCGATATAGAATTTGAAACAATAACTGGCGAGACAACATCCTTGAAGCAACTCGGAGGAACTGAATTTCTGATTGTGAACGTAGCTAGCGCGTGTGGCTTTACTCCACAGTATGAAGGAATGCAAGCCTTGTACGAATCAAAGAAAGACGACGGTTTGGTCGTTATTGGTTTTCCTTGCAACCAGTTCGGAGCACAAGAACCAGGAACTCACGAAGAGATTCAAACATTCTGTGAAAATAAATTCGGCGTAACCTTTCCAATGATGGCGAAGATCGATGTTAATGGAGAAGGCCGCCATCCTTTGTTTGCTGAACTCTGTAAGGTTCCTGATGAAAATGGCCTTGAAGCCATTAAGTGGAATTTTGGGAAGTTCATTGTTCGAGAAAATGGTTCTGTTGAACGGTTCTCTCATCGTGTCGCACCTGCTGATTTACCATTGTAAAACCTATTTTGAGACTCAGTTTATCCCTGATGTTCAAAAGTGAAGCAAATGCAGAGGCTTCTATGGTCAAGCAGCTTCCATGTGTTCCTATGGGCTGTTCGGCTTGTTGTCGTGAAACGACAATGCCACTTACGATCTCAGAAGCAAAGCGTCTTTCTCGCCGTACTGGTATGGCGGTTGAAACGTTCACATGGGAACATAATGGAGTCCTGACTCTGCTGAACGATGAAACAACTCGTGCCTGTGTTTTTCTCTTAACGGCTTCTTCTGACCCAGG
>QQSG01000064.1:14932-17434 GCA_003602665.1 Candidatus Poseidoniales archaeon | reverse complement strand
AAGGATGAAGCAATTCTCGACGATGGTTGCCCTCACAGATCACAATTCCCTGAACCCAGCGAGGATGATGCAATTGCTTTACTCAATCTTGAGGAACGCTTGATGCGAAAATGACCACGCGTCCTAAACTGCCATGGACAAAAACGTACCATGCATTTTCATATTTCCAGTTGCATTGGACAAGAAGATGTTCAAGTTCAGGCCACTCAAAGTGAATCAACTTGGGTCGCTTGTCGGATGGAAGAGCAGTTTCCAAGCATAATTCTCTCGGTTCACTTGGTAAAATGAGAACGAGTGAGCCATCATCTACGACTGTTGAGCAACTCAGTAATGTCTGCTTCAGAAGTTCTGCGTGATCCAAAGATCCTTGTGAATTCCTTCCATATGGGGGGTCAAGAACGATGCCTGAAAATGATTGAGGCGCATCGTCTGGAATCGATGCCTGAACATTCGTAGCATCTCCTTGGAAGAACACGTTCGCCGTGGAACCTGACCATTCAAGATTCTTCTTAGCACCAGCAACCATTTCCACATCGAGGTCGAGGCCAACAACTTCTCTTCCACTCAATGCTGCTTCGATTGCGAATCCTCCTGTTCCAGTCATGGGGTCGAGTGTTGCTCCGTTGTGAAGCGGTCCACTTGCGAGGTTTACGGCCAATCGTGCAAGTCTTGGCTCCAAACTCACGGGTTTGAAGAATGGGCGTTGACTTGCACGGCGCTCAACACTCTCGTCCCCTTTTGGCCCAGTGCCTTGCAACCAACCAAACGTGACTGAGTTTGAATGTTCATCAAGAAGAATTCCAAATCGTTGTTTTGGATTTTCCAAATCGATTTGCGCGTCCAACGCAGAAAGAAGCCCGCCGACACGCCCTGCAAGCGCTGAACGAGAGACGCCTTCTATGCCACGGCCATGCTTCCATGCAACAACTGCGCACGACTCATCGTTCGGAGGATGAAGTTCCAAATGAGATTTGATGATTTCGCGGATGGAGTCAACATCAGTGAACGCGTGATTCTCTCCGTTTTTGAAGAGCGCTTCAATACCTGATGAAACTAAAACGTTCGGCAAATCCTCTTCATTCAACTGAAACTGCATTAATCGTGGTGAAGTAAATGAATGGATGATTCGGTTTGGAAAGAGTGCTCGAACCTCGGCTTGAGCGAGAGCTGGATGCCAACCTCGCAAGGCCACAATATGCTCCCCCATACACTGCGCTTGGCGTGCTTGTTCTTCACGGCACCGCATACGAACCATGACATACCCTCGACGTTAACAGAATGATATGGGCTGTAATCTAAGGGACCTTGCAACACCTGAGGAAATAAATCTTGCAGAATTAAGTGGAAAGCGAGTTGGAATCGATGCTTTTCTTACGGCGTTTCAATTCTTAACAACAATTCGTGATCGTTCTCCAACGGGTGACGGAGGTCCTCTACGAGATTCAAAAGGTCGCGTTGTGGCCCATTTAATGGGAATTCTTAACCGAACAACATCCATGCTTTCGATGGGAATCCAACCGGTATTCATTTTCGATGGCCAATCTCCAGAACTGAAGGCCGATGAACTTGCAGCACGCCGAAAGCGGCGCTTAGAAGCAGAGGCGATTCACAAGCAAGCGCTCGAAGACGGTGACTATCAAACCGCTCAAAAGATGGCACAACGCATTGTTCATTACAGCACAGAAATGGTCGATGATACCAAGAAAATGCTCGATTTACTCGGTGTTCGCTGGGTGGATGCTGCTGCAGAAGGAGAAGGACAAGCCGCAGTAATGGCGGTAAAAGGACAACTCGACATTGTGGCAACTCAAGACTGGGATGCCCTTCTTTATGGAAGCCCAATTCTTGTTCGTAATCTTATGAGTCACGGAAGTAAACGCCATGGCCGAACTGTAAAGGCACAAAAAATCAATTTGCAGGAACTCCTTGATACACACGATTTAACCCGAGAGCAACTGGTTGACTTGGCCATAATGATCGGTACTGATTTCCATCCTGGGTTGAAAGGAATAGGCCCAAAGACTGGGATTAAACTGATTAAATCTCTTGGAACCATCGAAGCCATTTGCGAAGAGAAAGGAAAAGATGTTCCTGAACGACTCGATGAAATCAGAGAGATTTTTCTTAATCATCCAGCGAGCGACGTCGAGGCAGAAGGCCTCAAACCAGGAACAGTTGATGTGAAAGGCCTTACTCAATTTCTACAAGAAGAACGAGAGTTTAGTCAACGGAGAATGGATGCTGCTTTCGATGCATTACGAAAAGGAAACCTCATCAGAGATGGAGGCCAAACCTCTTTGTTTTCATTCTGATGAATCATGCAGGATCAAGACCTGGTAATATTTCCAGTTCTGTTAATTCAACTTGGACCCCAAGTGTCTCTAATGCGCGCGCCAACCCCTCTGCTTGATGATTTGAACTGAATCGTTCAAGAATACGTTGTCTTCCAGCTTCTGCCCATCGTTCACGATTACTTTTCTGGCCTGACTGTTCAATCGCCTC
>QQSG01000064.1:6152-14856 GCA_003602665.1 Candidatus Poseidoniales archaeon | reverse complement strand
GTGAAGCCTGCATCATCAACAACAAGTGCGGGAGTGTTAACCATTATCGCTTCCATAGGAGTTAGACCGAATCCTTCAGTTCGCGCGATTGCGATAAGAGCGTGAGCATTACGAACAAGAGAAACAATTTCTAATTCATCGATTCTAGGCATGACGATTAATTCAACGCCCATCTCCGTAGCCTTTTTCTTCATATTGTCGGTTTCTCCACCACCGACGTGAACTAAAGCCATTGAACTGGCATGAGCAACAGTAAGCGCCTCAAAACTTCCTTTCATGAAACAGGCACTACCAATGGTCAAAAGGTACGGAGTGATTGGTTTGAGATCAAAATGTTCCCAAACGTTCACTTCATCCGTGGTTGGTTCAGTAGGCCATGCATGAGGGTTAATGGCTGGCCAAAGTACACCTACTCCAGCTGGTCGTTTTTCCTCATCTCGGAATTCAGGGCTTCCAGCAATCCATGAGTTTAGTGTCGGCCAATTGTGCGCCGCTGCAAGTTTTCGGGCGCTAGTTGGCGTATTTGCTGAAATGATCGTATTTGGTCGATTCCACAACACATGATGCCACTTTTTGTCCCACCGACGAAGATAGGAAAGAACGAGATTATTCATCCACATTGGGCGCTTGAATGAGCCATCCATATTTCGATGAGGGACGTCATCATAGATTCCTTTGTTTCGCTCAAGAATGTGGGCGAAAAGTGGAAGCGTACGAGGTATCAATTCGAGGACTTCTAATCCACCTACTGTGATTAAAACAAAAGCAGCATCAGCGCGCTGAAGTTGTTCTTTAAACGAAGGGAAAAGGCGTTTCCAAGCCTTTCGAGAAGAACGACCTGAAGCCGCTGTGATCTCTTTGATCCCTCCCCGAGGTTCCTGCCAAGGTTGAGGCGGCGTGATCAACTCGATGTCGAGTTCTTTGCATTTATCGACAAGCAAGTCCGGAGCGTTGAGTGTGACCATTGTGATGTCCCATCGTTTGGCATGTTCTGGTAAAGCAACGATAAGATCGCGTTGACCTCCTCCAAGTAAACCCATATTGCAATGAAACATAATCAATCGAGGGAGTGTCACTTCTTCACCCGCCGATATATCTGAAGTAAATCTTCAGTAATCGTTGACCAAAGATACGGCTTGGAAGCTTCCTTCCCGTTTGTTGACCAAAGTTGGATTTGTTTTTCATCAGCCTCGAGGATGGTTTCTATTGCTTCAAGCAGAGCATCCACATCACCAGGTGGAATCGAAAGACCAGCATCAGGTTCGGTTACTAACCGCCCTAAATCATTGACGTCAGACATGACAGTAGGGGCTCCTGCATTCATTGCCTCGAGTAGAACTGTTGGAAGTCCCTCGAATCGAGAGGGAAGGAGAACAGCCTTTGCATTCTCGAAAAGCCATCTCTTTTCACTGTCTTCGACACGACCAAGTTTGTGTATTGAATCAGGTTGTTTTGCGTTTGCAATACGTTGATCTAACCATTCATTGAGTTCACCCGAACCAGCAATTGCAAGCCGTGCATTGGCTTGCCCTGAGGCACAATATCTGTCCCAAGCATCCATGAGAACATCCAATCCTTTCTGCTCACTTAATCGTCCAACAAAGACCATGATTGGATGTTCGTCTGCATCGTTTGGAAGTAGGCTAGGGCGCACGGCATCTTCAGCAACAGGCTCAAATCCGTTCGGCAGGATATCGATTGGGTCCTTGACACCGCGTTGCTTGAGATGATTCGCATAATAGGGAGTTAATGCAATACGTGCATCCGAAGTGTTGAGTGTACGCCTCCCCTGTACAACCCATCGAAGAGCCTTGAAAGATTTAGCAACAATACCCGTTTTGATGTAATCATTGTGGAAGGTTGTAACGACAGGAATTTTCAGTTTCTTTGCACGTTTTAGTGAACGTCGAATCAGAATGGGAAGTATATCATGAAGATGAACAACATCGAAATCCATGTTCAATTTCTTTATCGCAACAACAGGGTCGATTCCAGCAAGAACCATCTTTGGAGGTAGTCGAATCACTTCAACGCCGTCACGAATGAATTGTTTTTCATCATGTTCGGGCAAGTCTGCACACCAAACAGTGGCTTTGTGACCTCTTTTTACAAGTTGGCGAGCGATGTGTTCAACGTGTTGATTCCCCCCTCCAAGGTGAGGCCAATACCAGACGTGAACGAGCAGAACGTTCAGAGAAGCATCCGCATCTGAAGGTTCCATGAAGTAAAATGGCATGTTACTGATACATTAGCCAATCCCTTTGTTGCCACAACAGAGAACTGTATTGATTCCTAAGCGGAGTTTTCAAGACACTTCACTGCCAGTGCAGACCATGCGAGTCATTGCCCTGTTGATCACGGCCGTGTTGCTCGCTGCTCCTGGGTGCACATACCTAGAGGAATCTTCGGACGAAGTGGTTGATGACGGCGCAGAAGTCGACTCATTGATTCAAGGTTGCACAGACCCTGAGGCAGAGAATTACAATTCAGAAGCAGAGGAAGATGATGGATCATGTGTTTATGCAGAACCAGAACCAATTCTCGGTTGTACCGATCCAGATGCAGATAATTATGACAAAAATGCAAATGAAGACGATGGAACATGTGAATATCTCGAAACGATTCCTTGCAATGGTATGGTGTTGCTCTGTCACCGAACCTACGATCAGGTGACTTTTCCTGAAACGCACAACTCATTTTCAACACATGAGGACAATATCTACTATCCAGCGAGTAATCACCTGACGGGTTTTCAAGCGCAATGGAATGCTGGAATGCGAGCCTTCATGCTCGATACGCACTATATGACAACTGCAGATAAGAGCGAATCGAACGTACGATTTTGCCATGGAAATTCCAACGAAGCGTTCAGTCCATGCACATATGGGGCTGTTGATCCACTCAACTGGTTGAGTAAATTAGAGACTGAGATGGAAGATGAAGACCGAGATATTGTCACGCTTCTAATCGAAAATTATGTTGAACCTGACCATTTGAAGACCGTACTCAATGATGCAGGGTTGTCTGATATGATGTACGTACATGACATGAACACAGAGTGGCCTACACTGATTGAACTGATCAATATGGACAAGCGTCTGGTTGTTTTTTGGGAACAATCTGGTGATTCTGAACATCCATACTTTCACGACTTCCTTGAATTTGGTTGGACCACTGATTACGCAAATGACGATACAGAATCAATGGACTGTGACCCCTACCGTGGCGATTCAAATCAGCCTGTTTATCACATGAATAATTGGTTAAAGAATCAAGCAGGTTTGTCAGATTCACAGCGAGCTGCGGAAGCTAATGATGTTGAGTTTATGGTCGAGAGAGCAATTGAATGCATCGAACAACACGGAAAGCGTCCAACGTTCATTGCCGTTGACTGGTGGGAAGAAGGCGATGTTGTCGAAGCAGCCAAACTCGTCAATATGATCGAAGATTAGTCGTTGTTTTTGACGTCCATAAATCGAAGCGGACTGGCTAACGTCGTGACACCCTTCTGGTTTAGTAGAGCCCCTCTTGCTTTGCTTTGGGGGTCCGCAAGTGCTTCAGAAACAGTGTTGATTGGAGCGCAGGGAATACCAGCGAGCATTTCTTCCAAATCGTTTCGGTTATGATGTTGAATCCATTCTTGTATGTTAGATTCAATCTCTTCACGATGCTCAATTCGTCCTGCGTTGGTGGACCATTCAGTTCGTGCTTCGACTCCTGTTATTGAACAGAATTTGTCCCATTGCGCATCTGATCCAACAGCCACAACAAACCATCCATCCTTTGCTTCAAATGCTCGATAGGGAACGAGATTTGGATGTGCAGAACCCATCCGGCCTGGATCGGTACCGCTTGCGAGGACGTTCTGTGCTTGATTTGCAAGAGATGCAACTGCACAGTCCCAAAGGCTGACATCAATGTGACGAATTCTACCAGTTCTTTCTTTATCCAAGAGAGCAGCCAGAATCGCATTCCCTGCATACAATCCTGTGATGATATCAATCCATGCAACCCCGACTTTTACTGGCTCACCTTCTGGTTCACCGGTGATGCTCATGATTCCACTTCGTGCTTGCAAGGCCAAATCATATCCCGGCTCATCCCGTCTTGGTCCAGTTGCCCCATAGCCAGATATTGAACAGATAATCGTGTCACTAGGAATCGTTCCAATCAAGCGTTCGAGTGTTCCTGGTTTGAAATTCTCAAGAACAACATCAGCGTTTGCGATCATTTCAATCAGGCGCTGTCTTTCTTCTTTCAAGTTCATTCTGATGATCGATTTGCCTCGATTGCAACAAAGGAAGTAAGCTGCTACACGTTCTCCATCAAAATCCGTTGTGAAAGGAGGCCCCCATCCTCGAGTATCATCTCCCCATGGCGCTTCGATTTTGGTAACATTTGCTCCTAGGTCAGACAGCATCTGAGCGGTATATGGCCCTGCTAGAATACGCGAGAGGTCGAGAATGTTGATGCCATCTAAGATTCCGCTCATGACAAGCCGAGACATCCGAAAGTGTTGAACCCAACCCTATGGCTTTGTGACCATGAGCGAGTTGAGAAACCCACGGAATCGGCCGTGGTGGGGCTTGCTCATTTTTGGAATTCTTCTCCATCTTTCATCGATGGCTGTTAGCGATTATGGCCTTGATACTCACCTTCATCTTGCAGCACTTGAATCCAATGATGATGGAACACCAGATTTGGAATGGGGTGATGTACGTCCCGAAGATCCACTGGCAAGCAATCCTGATGATACGAAAGTAATGGAACGTGGATGGTGGCAGATACTCGATATCTATCCTGAGTCTATGCTCCCTCTTGCAGCGTTCCTGCCGATGATTGGATTGATTGGCATTGGGCTGTGGCTTGGTAAGGGAAAACCCCATTTCGCAGCGTTACTTTCGCTCCATCCATCATTTATCTTTGCAACAGGCCGCTTGTATCCCGAATCCACAGTTGCACTCGCAGTAGCAGGCATTGCAGTAGCATCAGTAAAAATGTTGGAAGAAGAAGGAGTATCTCTCATCAAATGGGTTCTTCTTGCCATCGCTAGTGTTCATACTTTAGTTTTGACAAAGGGCCTTTCAAGCAACGTTGGATGGGCGTTATTGGTTCTTCTCTTTGCTTGGATTCTTCTCGATCGAATGCTTCCCGCTTTCCAGAAGTATTCGCGCAATCCATTACAGTCATTAGCGATAGGAATACCACTCGCAATCGGGGCTATGGTTGGGTTATCCTTTGTTCAAGGAGGGTCATTTGAAGCAATGCAAACAAACCCAATACAATGGATGTTCGCACTTCTTGTTGCCTTCGGTGATGGCGTAGGGTTGTATCTTTTGCTGGGATTAGCAATATGGCCATTCCTCATCCCAACACTTCTCAGTATTCGCCGTTCACGCGATTCACAAACAACATTTCTCACAGTATTTGTTGTCAGTGGAATGATCATAATGACGATGTGGATTGCTTCGTTGTGGGTCTATGAGTCGATACGTTGGGATGTGCCGTTGTGGAAGAACATGATCACAATGGGCAACAATGGTCGTTATCTTACAGCCCTAAGTATTCCAGTATTGATGCTGGTGAACCACTTTTTCAATAACCGCCAATCGTATGATTTAGCTCCAATTCGTAAACCAATGTTCGTTGCGATTCTTTTGGTTCTCCCATTGTCAATGCTTGCAGGATTGCACGGTCAAACCATGTGGACAGATGATGCCGGAGAAATCGTTTCATTAGAAATTCAAGACGGTCAAGATTTCCTCTATATCGATGATGAGTCGTTAGCAATGCATTGGTTGTATACGTTTAGATTAGAAATCGATCCAGATGGCGACAAGAACATCACTGGCCATTGGCGTTCTCCAGATAGCAATTGGGAAATCGAACTCGAAGGACAACAGATGCTACAACGAGGAAATCTCGATAATGTTGAATTCATTATCTTCGCCCCGAACATCGATGTTACTCCTCCTGAGAATTGGGAACTCATCGCTTCGGATGAGGCTCCGTTCCTCAATGGAGGAGGCGAATGGAAGGTCTTCCAAGCACCTGTAAATGTATCTTGAGACCAGCGAGGGGTTCAAGGCATGGCTACGCGACGGTCCCACGAGGGGAATATGGTGCGACGTGCCGGCGCTCACAATGCTTTACCAGATGAAGACCCCATTCAGAGTCGTGAATGGGAACAATCAGTTGAGCAAGTTATCGAACAACAAGGCTCACAGCGTGCTGAACGATTGTTGCATACTGCCATTGCAGCAGGAAAGGAAGGCGGCATCGACATCGATACGACCACAACACCCTATCTCAATACCATCTCTCCAGAAATGCAAGGGGCATATCCCGGCGATTTGGAAATGGAAAAGCGACTTCACACAATCAACCGTTGGAATGCGATGATGTTGGTCACACGGGCTAACAAATACTTCGACGGAATCGGCGGACACATCTCGACCTATGCTTCTGTTTCACATCTTTGGGAGATCGGGCTCAACCATTTCTTCAGAGGAAAAGATGGCGATGGCTGGGGCGATCACGTCTACTGGCAAGGGCACGCTTCACCAGGAATCTATTCACGCGCTTGGCTTGAAGGCCGTCTTACAGATGAAAACATTGAACATTTCAGACAAGAAGTCGAAGGCGTAGGGTTGTCTTCATACCCTCATCCGCGATTGATGCCAGAATTCTGGGAGTACCCGTCTGTTTCGATGGGACTAGGCGCTATGACTGCAATCCATCAAGCTCGTTTTAACCGCTATCTTCACCACCGAGGACTTGCCGATACAACGCTTTCTCGTGTATGGTACACCATGGGAGATGGCGAGTCCGATGAGCCAGAGTCTTTGTCTGAACTTGCCCTTGCAGGTCGAGAAGGACTTGACAACATTGTCATGACAATGAATTGTAATCTACAACGTCTTGATGGACCTGTTCGAGGTAATTCCAAGATTGTTCAAGAACTGGAAGGACGCTTCCGTGGTGCTGGTTGGAATGTCATCAAAATTCTCTGGGGCACATCTTGGGATTCATTGTTTGAAAGAGATACAAAAGGAATCCTTGCACAACGTCTTGCAAACCTCGTCGATGGGGATGAACAACGTCTCTTCACTGCCGAAGGGGCAGTAATTCGCAAGGAATTGTTTGCTGGAGAAGAGTTAACGGCAATGGTTGCTGATTATTCTGATGCAGAACTAGAAGCGCTAACAGAGGATCTTGGCGGTCATGATTTCGCTAAAATCCACGCTGCTTACGCTGCTGCTTGTGCTCACAAAGGACAACCAACGGTTGTTCTTGCTCGCACCATCAAAGGATACGGGCTTGGTCCTGCTTTCGCAGGAAGAAACACTACCCATCAACGAAAGAAAGCAGATGAGAACGATCTTCGATTAATTCGAGATGCGATGGGTCTTGATTTCACCGATGAGCAGTTGGAGAAATTACCATTCATCCGACCAGAGGACGTTCCTGAAGTTGCAGCATATGCAAAGAACCGTCGTGTTGCAATGGGGGGGCCATGTCCTGAACGCCGTTCTCCGAAGTTTGGACTCACTCTTCCTGAAGATTCAGTCTATGCTGACTTCGATGAAGGGACGAAAGGAAAGAGCCAAGTCTCAACGACGATGGTCTTTGTTCGTTTGATGCGCGGTCTCATGAAAACCAAGGGATTTGGAGAACGCGTCGTACCACTGATTCCAGACGAAGCGAGAACATTCGGTATGGATCCATTATTCGCAGAATTTGGAATCTACCATCCTGAAGGACAATTGTACAAACCTGTAGATCACAAGGTTCTGATGAAGTACAAAGAATCCGCAAAAGGTCAAATTTTAGAAGAAGGAATCAATGAAGCAGGAGCACTTTCCTCATTCATTGCAGCTGCAACTTCCTATTCATCACAAGGTAGTCCAACCATTCCATTCTACATCTTTTACTCCATGTTTGGATTCCAGCGAGTTGCTGATTTGATTTGGTCTGCTGCTGATTCGAGAGCCAGAGGATTCCTTGTTGGAGCAACATCTGGACGTACAACGCTCAACGGTGAAGGCCTTCAGCACCAAGATGGTCATTCATTGCTCATGGCACATACCAATCCAGCAGTTCGCGCATACGACCCAGCGTTTGCTTTCGAACTCTCAACGATCATTAAGCGTGGTATTGTTGAAATGTCCGATGAAGATGTGGACGTGTTGTATTATCTCGCAGTTTACAATGAAAACTATCCAATGCCGCCGAAGCCGGAAGGTTCAGATGAAGGAATCCTCAAAGGACTGTATCGTCTTCGAGCAGCACCAAAGGGCGATGGTCCAGTGGTTCGATTGATTGGTTCAGGACCGATTATGCTCCAAGTTCTTGATGCGGTTGAAAAGTTAGAAGCAGTTGGCGTTCGTGCTGAGATTTGGTCTGCGACTTCATACGGAGAATTACGCCGTGATGGAATGGAAACGTCTCGATGGAACCGACTTCATCCTGGAGAAGAAATGCGAACAAGTTGGGTTGAAACTCAATTCGCAGAGGATGATTCACCAATCATTGCAGTTTCAGATAACATGGCTGCAGTGCCTGAAATGATACGAGAATGGGTTCATGCTCCATTCACTGTTCTTGGAACAGATGGGTTTGGCAGATCTGATACTCGAACTGCACTTCGCCGCTTCTTCGAAATTGATGGGGAATCCGTCGCACTTGCAGCATTATCTTCCTT
>QQSG01000064.1:0-6043 GCA_003602665.1 Candidatus Poseidoniales archaeon | reverse complement strand
CCCCATCATTACGGGCATGGTCTAAAATGTGCCAATAAATTGTTGTGAGTTCAGATTCTGAATCTTCGATGTAATGGAGTTCGTCAACCATGAGTGGTTTCTCGAGGCCTTTCCATGCCTTTCTTGCATTCCATCTCAACCCCATAATATGTTGAGCAGGTCCGCAGGTAGGCAGAGAAAAGCGCGTCTTCCATTGACGTTCAATAATGCCGTAAGATTCCATTGATTCAAGAACCTTTATTTGAGATGGATTCGCCTTTTTTCGAACAAGCCAACTCGGATTTACAGACGTATCTACAGTGTACCCCTGTTGTGAAAGAAGGGGTGCCATCCAGTCCGAGACATAGCCTGCAGGGGATCGAAACCATGAGCGAAATGAATCTGGAAAGTGTTTTTTGAGAAGTGATGTGGCTTGTTTCAAATCGTTCGAGAACCGTTCAGAATCTTCTGGCCAAGCAGACCAACTTCGATGGGTAAGGCCATGACATCCAATGGTGATTCTTTCCCCAAACTCTCTTTCAAGATTCTGAATGGTGGAAACAAATTCCTTGTTTTCACATTGATCCGCTATGATGAATATTGTAACTGCAAACTCGTTTGATTTCATCCATTGCTTGAACGTGTGGAACCCTTCTTGTAATCTCTGTGAATAATCAGGTAATGTTTCCTTTGCCTTTGACCGGGTGGGGTGCCCTTGGTGGGAAGGAACATGCCGCAGGTCATCGGTATCAACCGTGCACCATGTCCGCGCCAATCGCCTCACATCCTAGGCAAATCGATAACATGAATCCGATGAGGGACTGTTTTTCCATTGAGTTCAATCCCAATAAATTCCTCTATAATTTGACCTTCCCATCTATTGCAAATGCGTTCAGCAGTAATCAAACCTGCAGTATTTCTTGGATGCACGGTGATTTCGATTCTGTATGTTTCTCCACGAGAATTAAGCCATCCAAGAACTGAATCAACAGCTCTTGAAGCGATTCCCTTCTCACGGAATCCCTTACGAACCCAATAGCCAAGATTGTAATGGGACTGAAGAAGTTGCATTTCATCACCCAATCCAATCAGGCCAATAAAAGAGTTCGAAGCATCATGAATGGACCAGAAATGGACCCTATCGGCATTGGAAAGATGTTCAAGATCATGAAGCATATCGGAAAGTTGACGAGTAATATCTCGGTCATTTCGCAACCAAGGAAGAGCTGCCTTTGCTGATTCAGGGTCTTCGACATAGGCTTCCATGACCGATGAAAGAATGGCCTTTGAAACAGGCCTTAGCGTAAAACCGCCTTGTAATTCAGGGAGTTCGGGAGTTCTTGCCATCGTGATTCCTCAAGCAGATAGGTGTGCGATTGCGGTCATAACGCTTTCATCATCATGATGGACGCGCCGGGCCATTTCAAGCATCCAATTGAGATGCTCTGTTCGGCCTGCTTGTTGGAGAACAAGGCCAATGTGATACAGTAAAGATACATCCTCTCCTAAGTGAGGTCCCAAAGCGTCAATTTGAGTTTCTGCTTCTTGGACACGACCTGATTTAACAAGTGTAAGAGATTCTACAACGATGCGGTGAACATCCCGATGATCGTATGGACTTGAGGCTGGCCACGGCCAAATTCTGTGTCCGAGTTGAGGCTCTGGGGTTATGACGTCTTCCTCTGTTGACTTTTCAATAGAAGATTCAACGACATCATCATCCGGAAGTTCGGGGACGCTTTCTTCTTCATCTGGCAATTCCGGAGTATGTTGGGTCTCAGAGATTTCTTCTTCAGGAAGTTCAGGAAGTACAGTTTCGTCTTCAGGAAGTTCTGGCATAGCATCTTCTTCGACTAAAGGTAAGTCGGGTAAGGCTGCAGTCTCAAAAGAGACCTCCTCTTCATCCATATCTGGTAAATCCGGGACAATCCCTGGATCTGGTCCCACGGAACCACTGAAATCGACCTCGGATTCTTCGCCAGATGTTTCTGAGAATAATTGTCCTTGACCGGTGTGAACAGGTTCTTCAACTTCATCAAGAGGGTCGGACTCAGGAACAGTAAATCGTTCTTCGATTTCTGGAGCATCTTCTGTTGATAGTTCAACTTCTTCTGCTTTCTCAAATTCTACTGTTTCAGAAAGTGTAGGNCCTTCGCTTTCGATGAATGAGAAGTTGTCTGAATCTTCAGCGTCATCGTATTGATCAATATCAACGGTAACGTCCTCAAGGGCAAGAACTGCTTCTACTGAGTATTCCTCTTCCTCATTATCATCTGCATCATCCATGAGTGTGCTGAGGAGATCGTTCTTGACCGATGTTTCAACAGGGTTATGCTGGTCACGTGCCGGTTTGGTGAGGTCATAGTAACATTGGCTGCATGTCGTGGCATCCATCGCATTCGAAACGCCACAGAATGGGCAGGAATTTTCATCCTCCTCATTCTTGTCTTTACGCTTCCAAAACATACTCTCGCCCTACTTTCACGGTAGGCACTTGTGGTTTAAGCATCACCATCCCTCGACCGAGGTTTGCTTCATTCGCCATAGGATGAAATGTGTTCACGAGTTGGAACTCACATGGGCGAAAAGGGGAGGGTTCGCAGAATGAACAGCGCCTACGACGATATTGAACTCGATATCGATGGTGAGGAAGAGGGCATTTGGCGACGAGGCCAAGACCATTTTCACCACTTTTCTAAATTACTTGAACAAGAATTAGAGCAAGAGACAAAGACGGTTCAGGAACGGTGGTCAAAATGGTCCCATCATCGATTACAAGCTTCTGGTTTGGCTTTGATTGGTATGAAGGGAAGGCCCAATGGGACTCTCTTTGGTGATTTTATTATCACATTTGAGCGCCCTGATCGACAACATATCGGACAACATCGATTTACACATGGCGACATTGTTGTTCTTAGCAGAACAAAACCTATCGGTGAGAAAACGATTGAGGGAATTGTTCTCGAACGAGGCCCGACCCGCCTCAAAATCGTCGTCGCTCAGCGACCGAAGGATCTCAAGAAAGGAACCTGGAGGCTTGACAGGGGTGCTAATCGTGTTGCTCATGATCGAATGCAAGAGGCCCTTGAGATGTTCCATTCCGTTGAAGGAGATAGGGGGACAATACTGAGAGATCTTTTGCTAGGACAGGTCCATGATCCTGAAGAAAGTGCTTCATCACCTCCAAAAATATCGGGAAAGTTTCAACGAGTTGAGTCAGGCGATGTCATGCTTAACCCGTCTCAAAAAGAGGCGATGGATGCTGCTTTGAAGAGAAAGCTGACCATTATCCAAGGACCTCCAGGAACGGGCAAAACCCATACTGCTGTCGCTACATTGGCTCAACTTGCTCGTGAAGGAAGAGGTCCGATCCTTGCAACAGCAGAATCCAATGTCGCAGTTGATAATCTTCTGGAAGGCTTACTTGAAGCAGGTATTCGTGCAGTACGAACAGGTCGGCCGGTTAAGGTTCGGGAATCGTTACGACAAGCAACACTTGACGCTCAACTTGAACAACATCCGAAGCAAGATGAAATTGCAATTATTCGAGAAGAAACGGATGAAGTGCAACGAGCATTGTCGAAACTTAAAGGTCGAGAAAAAGGTCTAGCGCACAGAGATATTCAATATAATAAGAAAGAAATTCGCCGTCTTGAGAAAGAAATGATTGCATCAGTACTCGACAATGCTCAAGTCATTTGTTCAACAAATATCGGAACTGGGCATCGAGTACTCAATCATCGTCGATTCCCTATCGTTCTCATGGATGAGGCGACTCAGGCGATTGAACCAAGTTCGATGGTTCCTATTTCCAAAGGCTGTAGGCAGCTCATTCTCGTTGGTGATCATCGCCAACTTCCACCAACTGTCATTTCGAATAACGCACAAGAAGGCGGCCTAGGTCGTTCTCTCTTCGAACGGTTAATCGATGTCGGAATTAAATCGCATATGCTTACAGTCCAATATCGAATGCATCCAGTCCTTCGAGAATTTCCAAGTGCTCGATTCTATGATGACAAACTCGAGGACGGTTGTTCAGCAGAAGAACGCCCTGCTCCGGCAGGTGTTCTTTGGCCAGATTGGGATCATCCATTCGCATTCATTCCAATCACAGGTTCTGAAATTGAAGAAGAGGAAGGTGGCAGCAGAAGTAATCCTGCTGAAGCAGCACGGATTTATGGGTTGGTCCAGGAACTACTGATTCCTGGTGATGTTACGCCAGACCAAATTGGAATCATTACTCCTTACAGCGGACAAGTACGAGCGCTTTGCGATATCTTTGATTCGAAGAAGGAACGTGAACAAGGGCAACGCTATGCAGGCCTCGAAATCAACAGTGTTGATGGTTATCAAGGTCGAGAAAAAGAAGTCATTATCTTTTCAGCAGTGCGTTCGAATCCAGATGGAATCGTTGGTTTCCTAAGCGACCGTCGGCGATTAAACGTCGCCATTACTCGTGCTAAACGTGGGCTCATCGTTCTTGGAGACCCTCAAACGTTGCGATTTGATCCAACCTGGCGCTCATGGCTTGATTGGGCAGATGAGCGCGGACTTTTTGCTTGGCATTTGGTTAATGACTAATACGCAAGTTCAACAATAAACAGAGAATGGGAACATCATGGCCGACAGCCCAGTCACTGTGTACCAAGGCGGAACACTCGCTCAGCAAGCGCTGTCAAGCGCCCCTGAAGGCATGCTCATCGCTCCAGTATGGAGGAGAGTTACGGCGTTTGCACTCGATGTCGTTGCAGTGTCGCTTGTTCTTCATCTGTTGAGCCGCTTCACATTTCTTGAAGTACTGATAAGTTGGTCCTATCTGGTGGAGGATACGCGTTATGCAGTCTCATTTGCGGTGACTTGGGTTATTTTCTTCGCATCCCTTTGGATGTATTGGAAATATACTGGCCGTGCTTTTGGTCGATCCTTAGGACAACGTGCTCTTCGAATTGCAATTGTCCATGACAACGGTACATTGCTGGAATTACATCACTTTGGACCACGGGCGTTTGATAAACTGCGCTACATGATTCCGATTATCGGCGTGATTTGGTTTGGTATGAGAGATATTCTACGTGCACGTTCAAAGGAAGCTGAGTATAGAACTTCAGTTGATGTGAACAATCACACAGTTGCTGCAGTTGATTGGTCTCTACCGAGCGATACGCGCTTGAATTTAAAGTAAAGAACAGTGTACGATGGATAGGTGGGCGCTATGACTGAAGAACATACTGTGACTGCGGGTTCCTTGACTGCATTTCTCCAATCGGTCCGAATGGAGATTGATGATGACGATGAGGATATCGTCGAAGTATCCATTGAATTAACCAATGAGTCGGCTATTCCAGTCGGTGGACTCGAGGCAACAATTCAAACAAGCACAGGCTCGAAAATCGAGCCAGTAAGCGGGGTGACGTCAATCGGCCCTGGCTTAACTCGGTCCTTTTCATTCGCATTCAAACTCAGTGATGGAAATTGGTCTTTCACGCTTAATGGACAAGGCCAAACGTTGGCGCTTGGTCCATATGAAGTGGATTTTGAGTTCCAAAAAGCAAAAGGACGTAGACCTGGAAATGCCATCGGTTCAAGTCTTTTCATGGGAGCTTTCGATAATCATCTTGACGATTTTGGTAACACCCAAGAACGAGAACTCATCAATCCAAATGAAGTCCAGATGAGCACATTTTTCGGTGAAAATTCAGAAGGAGGATCAACAAAAATTAGTTCGTTTGCAAACGTCGAGGAAGATGGGCCAAGAAAACCCCCATGGGAAACATCCGCTGCAGAAGCATCATCACCAGATTCTCTTCTCTCAGCACCTCTTACAGCACCTTCCTCTTCACCTCCGGTTCAGGAAGAAAAACCTCCAGTTGATCTTCTCACATTAGCGCCCAAGGTTACGGAGGCAGCACCTCCGGCCGAACCAGTAGAAGCAACAGCTTTGACGCCCCCTCCAACGCCCACCAAAACGGCTCCAACTCCACCACCAACTCCTCCAGCAGCCACACCTGCTTCAACACCCGCAGGCCCTCCGAGCGGCCCACCGTCCGGTCCGCCTTCAGGTCCT
>QQSG01000063.1:24779-25868 GCA_003602665.1 Candidatus Poseidoniales archaeon | reverse complement strand
GGTGATGGCTCGTCTATTCGAACTTCGAGAAGACCATTGTTTATTTCGTACGATGTACCAATCTTTAGTTCAACATCGAAAGGTAGGGATTCTCCGTCTCCAGAAAGTTCACCAGAAATACCAACGCTGTACTCAATCATAGCGTCAATGTCCATTTCCATGTCCATTCCATGCAGGTCCATGTTCGCGTCAAAGTATTCTGTGTAGAGAACATCTGCATTGAATAATTGCTCAGCATCGTATCCAACAGTCAATTCAATGCCAGCATAGGAATCATCCCATTCTGCGTTTACTGCAAAGTCATCGAGGACTCCGTGGCGTACAGTTAATTCTGTTATTTTTGTTGAGAAATCAGTTGAGGTCCCATCGACATCAAGTGTTGCAATATCACCATCATATTGCTCAAAAACAATTGTTGTCGTTCCGGTTGTTACACGACCAATCAACAAATCAATTCCCGCATCATCGCCTGCGGCCATGACTTCTTGGAAGATTTCTGTCAGGTCTAATCCAATCATAGATTCAACGTCAGCATTGATATTTGAATAATCATATTCAATTCCAAATGCAATGGAATCTGAACTTTGGGCAGCTACGTTAGCAGGCACAGTTGTAACGATCATTAGGCAGGCAAAAAGGAGAGCGATGGTTCTCTTCATGGAGTTAAAAATATTTCAATAGTATATCAATGATATGGAGTACCAAATTGGAACCACAATCAGACATTATCCCAATCCAAAACCTCTTCCTCGGAGTCATCTGATGTGTCCTCCTCTGAGTCATTCTTGTCTTCCATTCCGTTTCCAAAAACGCCCCACGTATCGATTAATTTCATCTCAGCATTGACTTGTCGGCGACGTTGAATTGTGATGAGTAGGCCAACGAGAAGAACAAGAGAAACCGCTCCAATTAATACTGGAGTAGACAGAAAACCGCCCCCATCTTCATCAACGACTTTCAACGGTTCAAAGAGGATGTCGATATTGGCATTCTCACCTTCACCATCGGTTGCAATGACTTTCAGACTTGGAGTGCCTTTTCCTTCTGGTTGGAATTCAAGAGACCCTGTCCAGACAGAATCTCCATCAT
>QQSG01000063.1:23114-24726 GCA_003602665.1 Candidatus Poseidoniales archaeon | reverse complement strand
ACATCATCTGTTGAGCCATCAGCATCGATTAACTGAACCGAAACCTCTAGAATTACAATTTCACCAGATACGAATTCTGTTTGTGAAAGTTGCAAACTTGTCTGTACTAACTCCGGCAGGCTCGACCGTACTGTGAAGTTGATGTGATCTTGAGAGAAAGCACCGCGGGAATCCTCCACGTAGAGAGAGAGATGATGAGACCCTGGTGCAAAGACTTGAGAGAACGTCGATTGTGTGCTTAAGACTGTCACTTGGCCGTTGCTTTGCTGAGTTGTAGAAGGCCATAGCCTCCATTCACGAACAACAAGATCTCCATCTGCATCCGATGAATCGCCCTCAAAGAGTATGGTCACACCCGGATCAATTGATTCAAGATTTAATGGTGAGAGAATCGTAGCAACAGGATCGCTTGCCTCGATGATCAAGTGTACATATTCAATTCGAATTGCTCCAGTCGAATCAATCAATTCAATTTGCACGTCCTGTTCGCCTACGTCAAGATTGACTGAATGCGTAATTGATGCATTAACATCAGTTAGCAATGGAACGTAAGTTTCTGTTACTGAATCGTATTCCCGAATTGTCATTGTAAACTCATCACCATCGTAATCAATGCTTGAACGAGCATCGAAGAGAATCAGATCCTTTGATGAATGACTGCTGTTATTCTGTGGTGAATCAAGACCGAGAACTGGAGCTGATGTCGAGACTGAAAGCGATCGGGTCGTTATCACTGCAGGGTTGATACCGTCACTAATCGAGAGAGTAATGACGTGCTCACCTGGACTTAATCGTTCTTCGAACGTTAACCAATCCTCATCTTCAGGAGTGAGAAGACCATCCAAATCACTCATCCAAACAATTTGAAGGAATTCCGAACCTGCTGCAGGTTCAAATTCTGAACAATGCCAATCTCCTCCTTCTGGGAAAGTTGAACAGGCTGAATCCCAATCACCACTTCCATTGGCGCTGAATGGGATGAGAATTGAAGAATCAAGATTATCAAAGACATCGAGATCTTCAATAAACGCTCTAGGAACGGAATTATCGATTGTAATGAGTTCAGAATAAACAGACATTTGTCCACCATGTTCCATTCGATTATCGGTTACCCTCAGTTCAATTTGGTGGACGCCTCTTGAAAGATATCCGTCCCAAGAAATATTCTCGATGTCATTCCCCACCATTAGAGTTCCATCGACATTTGACCACCATTCAAATGAAACATCATTTCCTTCAGGGTCGTATGATGAACTGCCATTGAAGAAGATAATATCTTCACTTGCAGTTCCGTTTCGCTCAAGGGTAAACGAAGATTCCGGCATTTCATTGTACAATTTAACCTCGACAGAATAGGTATCGTTGTTACCCACATCATCAAAGGCAATGACAGTCAAGAAAAAGGAAGCAGGGGGATCGTCTGTAAAGTGATCAAATGTGTATGAAAGTTCCTGTGGACAAGTATACTGATTACCCCAGCCTGTACCTTGGCGATTGTAACCACCGAATTTGATGAGGCATGCAAAATCGTCCCCCTCAGGGTCAAATGTTCCTGTGGTGTTGATTACAACCGTACCAGTCTGTGGCATAATCAGTTCACTGAACTGAGTTA
>QQSG01000063.1:18673-23037 GCA_003602665.1 Candidatus Poseidoniales archaeon | reverse complement strand
CCAGCATCATCACAAACTTCCAGTGTAAGAGTGTGAACTCCATCGGATAATTCACATGCCCATTGATCGTTCGTATTCGCTGTAAATGGCACTCCGTTGCTTGGACCGTTTGAGAGCCCCCATGAGCCCGTACAAGAGGATTCAAGATCTCCATCGAGATCACTTGTCCACGAGAAGGTAAGTTCATCTTCATCCAAATCCCATGTATCTGATGCATTGAACACGACAGCGCCTTGTGAAGGGAAAACAGATCCATCTAACGGAGAAGTCCACATCAAGAACGGCTCTTGGTTATCTAAATCCAGAAGACAATACATAATTTGGTCTGAATCAAGAACGGTTGTGGTTGAATTACTTACGCTATCATATCCGCAATTGACTGTTACGTCATTGTATGCCGACGGCCCCGTGTTGCTCCATCGTTGACCAATAAAATCGGTTAGTTGTACTGTCCCTATATCATTGGTAAACTTGGATACAGATGGCTCAAATTGACTAAATGAGACGTTTGCAAAAGCGGCGGGAACACCATTGGAGAGGTTGTTAACAACCCAAATAGTAACGTCCCAAGCAACATCAATTGTAGCCCCTGATGGGATGTTAGCAATGGTCAGATCAATATTGCTCGGTTGATGAAGGTGAAGAGTTGAAGAAGCGTCAAGGTCAAGAATATGGCTCCCTGTAGCGTCAAGGAAATTAGAGAAATTGACATCAGCATTTTCGAAGAAAATATTTCCAGTACAATCGGAATCAATGGTGTTCCCATACCCTCCTAAATTTGGATGATTCACCAATTTCAGACATTCAGTACCTCGTAGAACCGTATTGCTGAGCGTGGAAGGGTAAGCTCCGTTATGGTTGGCATCCCAGAAGATCCCAGAGTGATTTCCATCGATGGATAAATCATCAATTTGACCTGCAGCTTGTTCGACATATACCGCATATTCCGTCGTAGATTCATGTTGTATGTTCGCTCCAAGTATATGGAATCGGCCACCTTGAGAACCTGTTGTCAATCCGCCATTATCGATGTAAACAGGAGTAAACGATGAGCCAATATCAGATACAGTCAGATTCTCAAGCCATAAGTCAACAGAATCCTCAGCATACACACCATGCCCTGAGGATGAATGAACCTCACACGTTCGACAGGTAACATCCCCAGATGTCGATTCAAGATCATTCGATTTCTTGAAGGATAAACCTGCAGTTTGGAGAGGAGTTGTACCGAGTGAACCATCATTTTCTGAAGTGACATTCGTGAGCGTGACGTATCGAGAATCATAGACATACGCACCAGAGTATCCATTGTCATTTGTATCAAGGCCATCGACGACAACAGTCGCTGAATCGATGTACAAACCGTGCTCAGAGTTGTTATGGAAGTGCCAATCTGATCCTTGTAACGCTCCACCGGATGAAGACCAAAGTGCTGGACCTGGTGAGCCACTGATTTCAACGTCTTCTAAGTGTGCGGCAAAGTATGAACTTGTAATCGCCAAGCCTGCACTGTGAGGCCCTTGTCCAGCCTTTCCTGCATCGTTGATTGTAAGATTTCTGAACGTAGTACTTGAATCGACGTAATGAAGACGAACACCAACGTTTGATGAATCATCAATAAGGACATTCTCAAGCCAGGCACCAGTCGCATTTACTTCGATTGCAGCCACGGCTATATCTGCTGTTTTTGCACCTGCAGAACCTGTACCTAGAACAGATAAGTTGGTGAAATCAGCAGTTTCATAATTTGTGTAATTGAAATGATTATCCTTGTCGAGATAAACACCACGATACATGCTGTTTGTGATCACAACATCTCTGAACACACCACGCGTGTTGCCTGAATCATCGATATGCCGAACGATAATTCCTGTGTCGCTTTTATCGATTCGTAAGTCTTCAAACAATGGAACACTGTCTTCCACCCAAACAGCCGTTGGCTCACCTAGAGTCGCTCCTGAGATGTTATCCATGACAATATCCTTGAAGATTCCACCTGAACCTCCCCAAAGATTCAACCCTCGCAACAAATGATCAGTGAAGTAAGCACGCTCAACGATAGGGGTTGAACCGGAACCTACAGACATACCGATACCATAACGCCAATCGTTTTGGAAGGGCAGGAAGCGACCTGCTTGCTCGACATGCAGGTCGCGTATTACTGGACTGGAACTTCCAAACATGTCAATTCCGACTCGATCTGGATTGAAAATGGTGACATTGTTTAGCACGGGGTTGGTCCCGTACAACGTTAAGGCATATATCGAATCTTCAATGTGAAGATGATTTATGATGCTCCCTCGGCCGTTTGATGATGAGTTGAATTGAATTCCTTCATGGTCACTTGTACTCGTTGAACTTGATGAGAGGACAACAGGGCAGGTTGGTGTTCCTTGTATGGTAATTCTTCCATCGACAACAATGCGTACACCTGATGACAAGGTAACGTTCGTACATGATGTAATCAAGAGTTCATCTTGAATATCCACATAATAGTTTGAAGTTAAATCAACAGTACCTGACCATGTTGTTGTCGATCTTGCAGAAACATAAGCCTCAGTCTCAGAATATTTTTGTTCAAGAGGCTCACCATTTGCCATTGGTGAAAGCGACATGAAAAGAAGAAGACAGAGGAATACGCCTGCCACCAACGGTTGCCTCCTTACCATGTTGTCTCATCAAGAGCAATGCCATTTGAAGCCATCCGTTGGTTGATTAAAGCAAAATCACTTACCCCAAGCGATAAAACCCGTATACTCAAGGGGTAAATCATGCCTGAGGCATTTATCTTGTTCAAAACCGAGCCGTCACATGAGCGTGATGTCTACCTCTCCCTCACATCGCACCAAGCGGTACAAGAAGTTCATGCTCTGTATGGAGAATTCGATTTACTTGCCCGTATCAGCAGCGATTCAGCACAGAATCTAACCAATCTTTTGATGAAGGAGTTTAGAACTATCGAAGGGATTCGAGACACACAGACGCTGATTGCAGTCGAATACTGAGGTGATGAAATGGCAATAGGATTTGTATTGATCACAACAAAACCCGGTGAAGAAGAAAGGGTTCGTACTGCGTTAGATTCCATCGAACATGTGACCGACCGTTGGATGTTATTTGGCGAATTCGATATTATCGCTCGCGTTCAAGCGGACGATGAATTTGTACTCACCCGATGCATTGTTGAGGAAATACGGCCCATTCAAGGCATAAAAGACACGAAAACAATGATTGGCGCTGAACTCTAATCAGATGGACTGATGAAGCTGTTTGGAAAGGTTTCGTGCTCTGTTGGGACACCCAGATAAACGGAATCTGAGAATTGCCTCACGAATTGAGGGGACCTTGTGTTGCGGTTCTAAGAAAGAGCGTAACGCCCACCATCGTGCAACCAATCGATTTGCTGTTGCTGATTCTACAGATTCGATTAGAGCGATATCCACCGTCGAATGAATGTGTTGAGCCCGAAACGGTTCTGTTCCGAGCAATGCTTCACACAGAAGGAGTTGAACAGATGCTTTGTAGAGTGGCTGTTTCAACTGTTCCGAGACGCGTTCAACTTCCTTGATGGTTAGAGCAAATTCCATTGTATTTGGCGTAGATGCTGCTACAGACGCTTTCGCTGATAGGAATTGAACGAGAGTGTCATGTTCAGATGCGATTGAAATCAATTGATCTCGAAGGAAAGCAGCTCCTGAATAATCACCTTTTTGAAGCGCTATTGAATGTTTCATAACAACAAGGGAAGTGAGGACGATTTGCCGTACTGAAGGCTCCTCTGGAGGAATAATGTCTTGAATCATCCGTTCTAAAACAATCAATTGTTCAGATTTATTTTCATCGACGAGGTCATCGATTGCTCTGGAGACAACAGACAATTGGAGGCGCAATTTTTCATTCGGATCTTCGAGAACTTTGTATGCTTTTTCAAACGATTCTATCGTCCCTTTTTTCCCTTCAAAGTGAGCGATTTGAAGACGGAGATGATCAAGTCTCGAATCCTCTTCCACTTCCGAAATATACTCTTTGGCGATTTCAAGTTCTGCTCGATTCAGAGCGTGTTGGGTTGCGAGTCCAATCAATTCAATATTCTCTGGTTGTAAGAGAACCGCTTCATCCAGAAGAGTTGCGAATGATCCTGAACGTTCATGCATAAGTACGGTCGCTTGTTGAGACAACATTGTTCCAATGTCTTGTTCTCCACGTTGAATTCGATGATGAAACTCAGCGATTGCAGAAAAAGAATCACTGTTTTGGGACCAATGTTCAATCGATTCGAGATGAAGTTTATCCAATTCATCATCTGTTAGGTTTGAACGGCAAACGTTACGAACGAGATGTTGCATTTCCATGGACAAATCATT
>QQSG01000063.1:4311-18603 GCA_003602665.1 Candidatus Poseidoniales archaeon | reverse complement strand
GGAACAGGGAAAGGAAGCATGAGGAAAGGAGGTATTGCGTCATGCACATCATTGGACACTTCCCCAAGAACGACTTGTTCGACATAGTTTCGAACGTCATCACTCTGTTCAGGCAAAGGAGTAGAATCATCGTACATCAAGATGGCAAGAGGGTGCCCGCCAAGGCGCTCAGCGATTTCTGTTCTCTTTTGATCGTCCATCTCTTCACCAAGCAATTGTATTGCTTGCTTTGTTTCCAATGGGCCCAGTGAAAGCACTGGACCTTCTGTTGCGAATGGTTGAGGCTCTCTGCCAATGAGAATTGTTGGTACATTCATCGCCTTCAATGAAGAAAAGAATTGAGAAAAGGCATCTTTATGGCGGTCACTTACTGCTTGGATATCATCGATGATGAGTACTGTTTCTGGTTGATCGATGAAAAGAGAAACATAGGCCGATACATCGAGCATCGTCGACGTTTCAAAACCAAAACGTTGCATAAGCATTGAAACGTCTGTATAAGCATCAACTCCTGCCCAACGTACTGTCTTACCATCTTTAGCTAAACTCTCTGCAAGAGAACGGGCAAGAGTTGATTTGCCAATTCCTGGTAATCCGCGAAGATGAATCTGCTCTCTTGCATCGAGATGTTTTAACAATCGTTCGGTTTCCTTTTCCCTTCCAATGAGAGAAGTAAATGTTGGCGCTTGTCCAAATATTTGCAACGATGCATCGTGTCGAGGAGTAACTTTTTCATCACTGTTCTGAAGAACGAACTCTCGCCCTTCTTCGGTAATATGGACAACTTTTCTCTTTCGCCTTCCACCTCCTAAAACATGAGCTTGTCGCGTGAAAAGAAGCTCTTTCTCTTCGAGCGTTGACATGGGTTGGAAGAGGGCTGAACGAACGACTCCTATACCGTCCGCAATGCCTTCAAGAGAAAGAGAACGTGGCACGTCCCATGCAGATTCGAGAGAGGCTGGATGCGTTTCCAACCATCGTAAAATCCGTAGCATAGAGGACGATAACACGTTGATTCCTGGTGTATCGAAGCACGTCATACATTTGGATTTGTCCGCTTCGTGTTTGAGAAGAAGAAATGCGCGTTCTTTTGACCTATGAGTGCGAGCAATTTCCATGCCGGTCGATGCTGCATCCATTGATTTGCCGGCATCTCCGGGCGTATATCTCTTCAAAACAAATGAAGGACGAGTACTCTATGTTGGCAAAGCAACCCGACTGAATGAACGAATACGTTCGTATTTTGCCACGAATCCGGATCGCCAAATGATTCCTGAATTAGTATCACGTTCAGACGATGTCGAATGCATTGTTACAACAACACCTCAGGAAGCGCTCATCCTTGAACGACAATTGATCCGAGAACATAAACCAAGATTCAATTCAATGTTGAAAGATGACAAATCATATCCATACTTGGTACTAACAGCAGAAGAATTTCCCCGCATTATGTACACTCGTCATCCACCAAAGAAAGCACATCGTTGGGGTCCTTTTCCAAATGCTGGTGCTGCAAAGCAAGTGATGCAATTACTCCGACGCCACTTTGGAATTCGTGACTGCAAGGAACTCTTACCTCAAGGGTGTTTAGCAATGCACATTGGATTGTGTACAGGGCCATGCATCAATGCTGAAGGCTACAATGAACAAGTCTCAATGGTCAAGAAAATTCTCAATGGAGAAGCGACTGAATTACTTGAGGAACTTGGAGAAAAGATGGATGAATGTTCGGGTAAGATGATGTTTGAGAGAGCTGCATATTACAGAGATCAGATACGATCCATCCGCACAACAATCGGACAGCATGTCGTTTCAAGTAAGTTGTACCGAGACTGTGACGCAATTGGATTTGCTGAGCAAGGCGACCTTGCTGCATTGATTGTTCTTCATGCTGATGAAGGTGTTGTCAAGGGCCAAGAAGTCTGGCCTTACGTTCATCGAGGAGATATTGGCGAAACCGTTAGTCACTTCATCAGTGAACACTATGTGAACAGAAGACCACCTCGTTTGTTGCTTACACCGACACCACTCCTCGATGGCTTGCAAGAATGGTTGGATGAACGACGCGGTTCCGCTGTTGAAGTGCGAACACCTGTCCGTGGCGATATGGTTACACTTCGAACGCTTGCCGATCAGAACGCAGAAATTCAAGTTTCTCGATTGTCGAATAAATCCAGTGGTTCTCTAGAACAAAGGGCTGCAGATGAAGCGGCCCTGTTGCTCGGTTCTGAACAAATGAATCACGTTGTTTGCTTTGATATGGCTCAACTTCAGGGCGATGAACGAGTTGGTGCAAGTGTTGTCATGCGTCATGGCCGACCTGCAAAGAAAGAGTATCGGACATACATCGTAAAAGGGGATGCTATGGATGATTTACGTATGATGAAAGAAGTCATAGAACGATGGTTAAAGCGTCAGGAAGAATGGCCTGATTTACTACTTCTTGATGGAGGCCAGACACATCTGGATATCATCCGAAAATTGCTCAAAGAACATGGAGTTCAAGATCGATTTGAATTAGCAGCACTCGCAAAAAGAGAAGAGACACTCTTCAGAGAAGAGAAGGAACCCATTGTTCTCGATCGTAGAGGGAGAGTGTTTGTTCATGCCCGAGATGAAGCCCATCGATTTGTCAACACCTTCCACCGAAAGAGAAGAAAGAAATCTCGCTTAGGTGATCCTTTGGAAAATGTTCTTGGGCTCGGAGCAAAGAAATTACAGACATTGATTCGTCATTTCGGTGGACGTCAAGGCATTAGCAATTCGAGTATTGAGGATCTCAAGACAGTACCCGGCATTGGCCCATCTCTTGCAGACCGAATTCACGAAGCATTGCATCGTTAATCGAATTGGTCATTTTGCATCGCTTCAAAGGGATCAATTCCCTCTTCGTATCCGCCAACTTGTCGATCAACTAAACCAGCCATCTGAGCGAAATCGGATTCTGATAAGCCCATCTTCTGTGCTTTGAGTAGAGAATTCTTTGATTCACGTGCAGCTCGCTTTCTTTTCTTCTTCTTTCGTCTTCTGCGAATCAGAAGAACCAGGAGAATGATGGCAACAGCAGGGTACGCCCAAAATTGACCCAAAAGGTACATCCATGTGACTCCAAGGCGTATTGAAACGTCGTCATCAAGTTCTCCCGGAGGAATGGTGTAGGTGATGACCTGACGCCCATCACCATCTGTAGTGAGCTTAATATTCCCTTGACTCGAAGTTGCCTCTTCTGCTTTAATTCCCTTTGGAAGCGTGATACTGGTGGGACCCGTAAGTTCGAACAATCCATTATCCTCAAAGACAGGGACTTTTGATTCACCTAAGGTGGTTAATTTTTCACGTACTGGATTTAGTGCCGAAGTAGAAATTTCAATTGATTCTTGATCTTTTGGAGGGAAGGAAATACCATCAGCAGAAACAAAACTGGATGAGATGAGTGTTGAAACACCCTCAACCATCGTCACCATTGGCTGAAGGAATGGGGTCCGAATTGAATTCTCTGTGATAACCGAGAAGGTGAGTAAATCAAAATTACCAGAGAAGATATCAGACCATGGATTGGAGATTGCCAGAGTGTAGCGCACCGTTGGAATCTTGACACTGAGACTAATCCCCATTTCATCTCCAACGACCGGCCCAGGAGATCCCAATCCAGTCAAACTTGTCTCAATTTCAAAATCGCTGATATCGACTTTATCGATTGCAATATCCTCGAGATCCATCAATTCCTCGGCTGCTATTTGTATTTCATTTGTTAATCTCTCGCCAACATCTGTTCCGAATTGCATCAATCCTTCATTTGTTAATTCCAAAACGAGAAGGCGTTCAGAAGGGCATATTTCTCCACCTGCAACACTTTTGTCCAAACAGAATTCAAAGGTTTCTGCATCACCATAATCACCAATCAGATCGATCAATAAGCGAACCAAATCACTTGGTATAGCTTCCATTTGAATTGTTGTGGATTTATAGTTTATCGANCCCTCTGGAATTCCAATACGATGGATGACGGCAGTTGCCTCCAATCCAAATTCGAACGAAACCGATTTTGAAAACTCGTTGATATCGAAGGCCCCAAAGTCAATATCCACTTCGGTAGATACACATGTTTTCTCAATTTGTGAACACATGACATCCCCATTTTCATCCATAATCGGATGATTATACTTGTATGGGTTTAGCCCTGCTATTGAGATTGGAGAAGTTGAATCACCTTCAGCCGTGTAGGTGAAAATTAAACGATCGTCTCCATCAATTGTTTCAACCCAACTTGGAAGAATCAATTCCAGAGTCACCGCTGCATTGGGGAAGCCATCTGGGATCATTTTTTCCAAAAAGGAAGTGTCGATTTCAGTTTCTATTGATAACCCCGCATCCATTAATTTACGCAAGTCCTCTTGTTCCAAATTATCAAGAATAGAGGAAAAGTTGATTCCGCTAACGTCGTCAGTATTACTTGAACTCAAAAATTGATCCGAAATGAAATCAACTAAAGTAAGACTAAATGTGTTGCTTGTTGAACGCAAATAAATAGGGTGATTATAACCCATTGCAGTAGGGCCTTCAACACAATAGGTCAGAGTCTGAGGGGGTGTAACTGTTTCAGAACATCCAACTGAATGTGTGTAATTTAATCCACCAGCAGGACCTTCAATTCCATTGGCAACAGAATCACTTACCCACGTGAGAGGTGACATCTCAATGTCTTGATTTCCGGGTATCGTATCTGAAAAGGTATCACCAACCGTATCGACAGGGAATTGATCGGTAAAATCCTCTAAAGGAGCAATTCCATTCTCATAAGCGAGTCGAATTCCATCCGATGTGATTTGCGGTATCATTGCTAATTCAGATAACTCTACTAGGGAGATACCCCAATCATCCATTGTCGATTGATTGAGGTAATTGAGTCCAGCAACAAAATCAATTTCAACTGCTTGCTCATCAAAAAGATCAACAGTTAGATGAAGCGAAACGGATTCATCAGCGGGGTCGAGATTCACTACTTGAGTTGTGGATGAATTTCGGTAAGCCATGGTAAGGCTCACTGTTTGATCGATACGAGGGTCACCTAATCCTGCATTGAGATTGTCGACCGTCCATTCGCCTGCAAAGTATGCAGGAGGGCCCGGTCGAGCAGCCACAGAACCATTACTATCAACACCAATAATGGTTGCATAATCTGGTGGATTGATTGAGAAAGTTGAAGCATGACCTGGTTCAGCAAATACTTCGAACTTTGTCGTTAATTCTGAACCCATAATCAGCAGGCCTTGGTATGCTCGTTCCAAGTCTAAATCTGTATTCTCAAGGAGGTTGAACGTGCTTGTTGACAAACTAATATCAGCTATTGTCGAGAAGCATAATGGAGGGTCGAACACGTTGTTTTGACTTGCTCCTTCTCCACCATAAATCGAATCTATTGAAGCATCTGTTGTGCAAGGAATTGTCGTACTTCCTTCTGTATAGGATGTATCGTATTGTGTATTAATGCCGTTTACAGTTCCGAATCCTGATGCGAGAAGATCTTGAATTGTGCTCTGGACTTCTCCAAGCATCCGATCCCCAACTGTTCCAGAGCCATCATCATAAGCAAAGTAACTACGAATCATGTCTGCTGGAATTCCATCATTTACATCCAAGCCATCGTTTGCAAGTGCTGATTGTATAAGCGGGTCGTCAAGGCCAACTTTACTTCTGTCGAATTCTCGAATTGCCCAACTCAATGAGAGCGTGATTCTCGAGGTATCTTCTAAATCGAAGTCATATGTACCACGGATCCAATCTTGCTGATTTGGTGTTCCATCGTCGTTTGAATCGTAGTCATCGCACTCGCTCATACCTGCACCATCACATGCAGCCATTCCATCAGCAGAGGCTAATGGAGCGATGATTGGTATTACGAAAAACAGTGTGAAACAGAGACTGAAAAAGCGAATTTTCCCATTACTCTCGGCGTCCATGTTAACCCCACAATCCGAAGACCTTCAAAGGACTTCCCCATACGAGTGGTTAGTGACGTGGCTATGGACGAACTTTCAGCAGTCATTGTTCCCATCCAATTTGGAGAGGTTATGTACGAAAATCTTCGTCGATTAAATGCCTTGAACAAACAGTATTCACCAGTACGTATCAACGAAGAACTCGCACTTCCAATTCATTCTGAAACCACTTCTTTTCATTCAATGGAGATTCCCTACAGAATTGAACGAATGAAGTTTGAACATTCACCACCTTCATTGAATCCTCACCAGCAATTGAAGGAAGTAATTCAGGGACTGATTCCACATGGCATGGAACATGTTTTGGAGTTCATACCTACAAAATGGGAACGCTTAGATGATCTTATTCTTTTTCCGAAAGAAGCGTTTATTCAACCTATTTGGGACGAGATAATTGAAGATAAGAACGACTTCTTTGAACAGATTGCAAATGTATTGCAAGGACAAAGAGTTGGACGTCAACAACCAATTGCAAGCGACACAATTCGCTCATCTCAGATGGAATTATTGCTAGGCGATTCTGGTTGGGTCGAGGTAAAAGACAACGGCTTATTCTATGGATTTGATGCATGTAAAGTGATGTACTCTTCGGGAAATGTTACCGAGCGACACAGAATGGGCTCACTTGATGTTAAAGATGAAATCATAGTTGATGCCTTTGCAGGGATAGGATACTATTCCCTGCCTTTGCTTGTACATGGGAAAGCCTCCCATGTGCATGCTTGTGAATTAAATCCGGAGAGTATCAAGGCGTTGAACTGGGCTGCTGAAAAGAATGGTGTTTCCCATTCGATTACAATCCATGAAGGAGATAATCAATCGACACTTCCTAAATTACGAGGCATTGCAGACCGGGTCCTATTGGGATTACTTCCAAGTTCTGAAGCAGCATGGAAGCCTGCTATTTCAGCACTCAAAGAGCAAGGTGGAAGCCTCCACATTCACATGAATGTTGAGGAAGAACATATCGAGCAATGGATGATAGATACAATTCAAACTTGCATGGATTTTGCAAAACAGGATGGCCGTACATGGCACTGTAGCCATCAACATCTTGAGAAGGTAAAGTGGTACGCACCACGTGTACGTCACGTCGTACTCGATGTTTCATTCTCATCGAGTAACTCTGCATCATAGACAGTCAATTCAGTTGAATCGCCTTTTTGGCTCAAGGCAAACATTGTACCGCCACCAATCGCAACTGCCAAACCGAGTAAAATTAAGACGAGAATTCCGCTTGGAACCCCTCCCTCTTCGCCTCCAGCGACGCCTTGACCACTCAATTCCCCATTTGGATCTGCAACACCAATCATCTCAATTTTGTTGATTCGAACCTCATAAACTGGACGTCCGGCTGATGAAAATGGATTATCAAGATCGGTTCCAGTTGCATCGTCTGATGTAGGAACTTCTGCAATTGCTCTCACATGGCTCATTCCTTGGCGAACAATACCAAAGGTGGCGTATCCACCATCGTCTCTGTTTTCAGGATCGAGTCCGTGAGCTTCTGTTTCAGCGATATACCATTGCGAATCTGCAGAGTCTTCCTCTGTACCTCGAGCCATTCCAATGGCTCCATCAACATGGCTTAGATTCTCGTCGTGTTCAAGTGGAATCGTCTCACCTGTCCCTCCTGAGCCACAATTTAGATTTGTGGCAGGATAAGCGATGACTGTTGTACATTCTGGGTCTCCTGATTGAGTGACAAAATCATTGATGACTCGATGGAAGAAAATACCATCATACAATCCATCTTCAACATGTTCAACCATATTTTCCACAGTAATCGGAGCCCATTGAGGAAACAATTCAATGATGATTACACCATTGACTTCGTCCTCAAAATGCCCTGGTGTGTATGTGACGTCAATGGAAAAGACTGGGTCGTTGTAGTAGGAATATTGCATTGGCGTGTCTTCAACGACTGGACCATCTTCCCATGTTGATGGATCGATTCCGTTGCTTCTCCAATCAGGCTCTTCTTGAGCAGATGTAATGCTTGGCATCATCAGAAAGATTGCAATAAGAACAAACGAAGTCCTGTAGAGTCCGCCTCGTCGCATATGTTAGCCATTGTGTGCTAATTCATCAAACATGCGTTCATTGTCGTTGGTCATCGAGGCACGATTTCAACAGGTCTGCAAATTCTGCAAGTTGTTGCGATATGTCATAGTGGTGATTACCGACAAAGAACCCTTGTTCATGGATTTTATTTGCAGCATCAAGCGGGCCGTGAATGCTGTGATCAAGGTGTTCAATAACTGGATTGAGCGTGAAATTACCTGCAACGATTGGTCTGGTTTCAATACCGGCTTCTCGAAGAACATCGAGAACAGGAGCACGTTCACACCAGTCAGGTAAAACAATCGAAAAGCCAAACCATGAAGATTCGCCAATCTCTTTTTGAATCAAGATTTCAGGAACCTCTTTCATCAAATTCTGGAACGTTACTGCATTCTTTCTTCTTCCTGAAATGATGCCATCCACTTTACGAAGTTGTGCTTGACCGATGGCACCGGACATTTCAAGCGGCCGTAGATTGTATCCTGGAAGGACGAAGCGGAATGATTCCATAAATGGGTCATTTGATTTCTCAACGACGTGATTTTCTTGAGGGAGATTTCGAGTCCAGCCATGAGCACGTAGTGAAAGCATTACATGGTACAATTCTTCATCATCTGTGACCGTAATCCCTCCTTCCATTGTTGAAATATGGTGGCTAAAGAAGCAACTGAACGTACCAGCAAGACCGAAGGTTCCAGCTTGCTTACCACCGATTGTGGCTCCAAGAGACTCACAGTTGTCTTCGATAACATACAAGTTGTTCTTATCTGCAATCTCCAATAATCGATGATAATCGACGGAGTTTCCAAGAAGATTTACTGCAAAAATGAGTTTAGTTTTCTCAGTAATTGCAGCCTCTACTGCATCTAAATCGATATTTAGGGTTTCTTCGTTAATATCAACGAAGCGCATTGTAAGTCCATATTGATGAACTGGGAAATATGTTGTCGACCATGAAACAGCGGGCACAAGTACCTCGTCTCCCGGTTTCAAGTCAATTCCTTTAGCGTAAATCATTCCTGCAACTGCAAGAAGATTTGCGGAAGAGCCTGAATTAGACATAAGAGCATATTTTGATCCAAAAAATGAAGCGAATTCTTTCTCAAACTTTTCAACTTCCGGCCCCATACTAAAACGGTCGCTCTCGATGACTCGCTGGATAGCATCGTATTCTTCATGGTCCCAAGTACTGGTTGCTAATGGTAAACTCATTCTAATATCTCCCTGAGATAGTCATACGTGAACATCAATGCTTCTTCAAATTGCGTTTGTGGTGACCAGCCGAATTTTTTCTGTTTTGAAAGTTCCAAATAGCGTCGTTTCCGGCCTACTGGACGGGTTAAATCGTGCTTTAACTCGCCGTCATAGCTGATTACTTTAGCCATGTACTGGTGCATTTCATTGACGCTAACTTCAACTCCAGAACCAACATTCATGACCTCTGGTAGTTCAGAAAATCTCGACAGTGCTGTATTCAAAAAATCAGCCAAATCTGGAGCGTAAAGGAATTCTCTCTTCGCAGAACCATCGCCCCAGATAACAATCGGCTTGTTTCCATTTTCTTTTGCCTGATGCATTCGATGAAGAATTGCAGGTAACATATGCCCGGTTTCGAGAGAAAAGTTGTCATAGGGTCCGAATAAATTGCATGGATGAACGGTTTTGAACGACACCCCATGTTGTTCATTTGCCATCACACATGCTCGGTAGACCACGTATTTTGACAAGGCATAGCCTTCGATTGGTCCTTCAAAAGCCCCACTACCAAGTGAATCCTCTCTCAAGGGTTGAGGGGCGTCATTTGGATAAACAGTCGCACTTCCAACGTTGATCATCTTCTTGATTCCATGCTCGATACAAGCACGAATGAGATTGAGCCCCATCATTACGTTACTGTCGAAGGAATGGTGCTTTGTTGTCGTGTTGGAGGCGATTCCAGAAACGTAGGCAGCGCAATGAATAACGGTATCAATATTGATTGTTTTCATATAATTCGACGTTGCTATTGAATCGGTTAAATCCAATTCCGCTTGGTTCGGATAATGGACAATATGGCCTGTTTTCTCGAGCAATGGAATCAGATGGCGCCCCAACATTCCAGAGCCGCCTGTCACGAGAACATTGGCCATGTGTCGTGCTACTACCTCGACCTTAAATAGGAATGTCCATAGGGAAAATCAGTCACTTTGGTGAAGAAGATAAGGAGTGATGAATTTTGAAAATCCTCATCTGCACAATCTCTCGCAACAACGCAAAGCGATTAAAGAGATGGAAACGGCAACTCAACATTTTGCTCGACAACCTGTTAGAAACCAATTCAGTAGAACTTTCCATTTACGAGAATGATTCTACAGATGGTACTGATAGAATTCTCAAACAATACGCTTCGGAATTGTCAACCCGATGCAAGACGTCATTCACATCAACCAAACTCGGAACTGAACACTTGATTGGAAAGGAAGGCGCGCGAGTGAAAAACATAGCTGCAGCCAGGAACAATTGCCTCGAGCAAGCATCTGACATAAGTTCGTTTGACAAGATCATTTTTGTTGAAACTGATGTGAGTTACAATCCATCTGACGTCACGACGATGTTACATCATCCAGGCGATATTGTCTCGGGATTCACAACCAATGCAATGGGAGAGTTCTACGACGCTTGGGCAACCCGGAAAACTTCGGAAGAAACATGGTGGAATCACGGCATTCCTCAACTGGAAACACCTGTCTGGTCAACGTTCAATGGAGTTTGCGTGTACAATTCTAAACCGTTCATTGAAGGGGCAAGGTTTGCTGGAATAAATCCTCGGACAAATGAAATCGATTGTGACACTACTGTCATTTGTGAAGTATTCCGTAGCATGGGGTTTAGTGAAATAATCATGCTTCCAATCAATGTACGACACCCACCTAATACATTCAAAGAACGTCTCTACTATCTCAAACAACGCTTACTTGGAAGAGGTGCTTAAGATGAAAACTGCACTCTTTACAGTGAGTTTTAATCGACCTCATTTAATGCAACAACTCCTTGATGGACTCAAGGAAAACCTCGATGACTTGGATGGAATTGATGTGTACCACTACATCGACGGTGGTGAAAAATCAGATCAGCCAGCAATCCAAAAGATAATTCAAACTTCAGAGGTTCCATGCACATCGGTTGTTCTTCGAGAAGAGAATTATGGCGTGGGTAGAAACCTCATTGGTGCAAGACGAGACCTGTTTGATGTTCATGGATATGAACGTGTTATTTTGATTGAAGACGATCTTATTCCAGGCCCGAACTTCATCAAAACAACACTCTCACTCGCAAATTGGGCAAAATCATACAATGATGTTGGCATGGTTCAGGTGTGGAATCTTCCACGTCGAGAAATCACTGAAACCGATCTCGATATCGTTGAACCGACGCACGAGCATTTCTACTCATATTGTATTGATGTCGAAGTTTGGAATGAAATAAAGGACACAATTTACGCATATGAGAGCCAGTATTTGCAAGGCGTGTCATATGCAAACAAAGACTGGAGAGCAATTCGTAAAAAATTCATGAAACCTCGTTATTCTAAGAATCGACTTATGAGAGACTCGCCTTCACTCCTTGAAGCCGATTACAAACATCCTGCTCCGTTTGGAAATCGACTTAAACGAACAGTTCCAACTGGGCAGGATGCAATCACAGCACTCGCCTTATGGGAGAAAGGGTTTGTTCGCATCGCAACGCTTGCTCCAAGGGCAGCCATGAAGGGGATTGATGGCGTCCACAGCACTGCTGAAGTCTTTGACAAACTTGGACTCAACAAGCAAGCACAGTATGTCTGGCATCAAGAAGTTCCTCTTACATTCAGACTTTTGAATGAATGAGTTCATGGCCTACTGTTAAGTCAAAGCATCGCCATCCTCTTCAAGGTCGACACATTGCGTGATGCATGGCAGAGGAGGTATTGGATGCAGAAGCCTTTGATATCCCTCCTACACCAGAAATTCCATCTCAGATAATTATTGAAGCGAAAACCGATTCTGCTCGTAGTCGAATCCAACTCAACATCACTTTAGGGGCAACAATTGCATTTTGTATAACATTCCTCCTTTTTGCAATGACATTTGGCGAAATGTTCACATCAGAATCTGAGACTCAGTCTTCATATGAATGGTGGGAAACACCCCTCGATGAACGTCACATGATGGATCTGCCAATGGATACAATGAGAGCACAGTTGCCCGAAAATGGAACATACGACATACTACCCTACACGGAACATTTTGTAACAGTCGAATTACCAGCATCTGAACAAGATGTTGGATTTCCTGATGAAGCGAAAATGCATGTAGCCATTTGGCTTCCAGATGTCCCTGAAGGCACCAAGGTCCCGGTTATCATGACAATTCACCCGTACTATGACTTCGGAGGCGAAGGAATGCCGGGCGTTGGTGCTGATTCAAATCCAAACACAATCCCCGACGGTGGTGTGGGCAAGTGGGTCTACGACACATTTGTTCCTCACGGTTATGCTCTGGCCCAAGCGAGTACCTTTGGAACAGGGCAATCCACACATTGTCAAGATGTGAAAGGGCTCGGAGAGCAAACTGGAATCCAGGCGGTTGTTGACTGGCTTGGCGTCCAGAACTGGTCGAATGGAAATGTTGGCTTGATGGGTAAATCCTATGCAGGTACCACGAACTGGGAAGCAGCCCAACAGCCATCTGAACATCTGAAGACCATCGTACCAATTTCAGGTTCGATCGGTGTACAGGAAATGTTCTATCGAAATGGTTCCTCTGAAGCTCGAGCAATGGGGTATGATGCTGCATACCAAGCAGCAACGACTGATTTAACAACTGATGATCTACGGGTCTGTTCCGATGACTTAGCAGGGCCTCTCAATCCATGGACGACCTATGCATGGGCTGAATTCGGCGGTGGAGATTGGAGCGATTATTGGGATGAGCGACGCCATTTACCAGATGTTCTGGAAAACTATCGAGGAAGCGTCTACTTAGTGTGGGGATTACAAGACTGGAACGTCGATCCATACCACGCCTTCCCAACATACCAATTGATGCGGGATGCTGGAATCAATGCCAGAGCAATTGCAGGCCAATGGGCACACAATTATCCTGACCAACCTGATCGACACAGCGAACTTGGAACAGGATACGGTGGAGAAGCCTATCCAAATATGAGTCGAATGGATTGGGCTGTTGAATTGTTTGGATGGTTCCAGTACTATCTGAAAGACATCGGCAACGAACCTGAGCCGATGGTGCAAATTCAAACAAATGATGGCCAATGGCACGTTGAGGAAACATGGCCTCCAGAAGATATGACTTGGCAAATGGAAGAAATCGGAAGTGATTGGTCAGGCGATGGAGTAGTCAACGGACTGGGTAGTTCAGTTACACTCACAAGCCCACAATACGAGGAAGCATTGCATATCTCAGGACTCCCAACGTTGCATGTTGATGTAACAACACAAGCCTGTAATGGTGGCCAGATTTTTGCAACTATGTACGACGATACGACAAACCTGCGCCTTGGTCATGCTACCATGGATATTCGCTATCGTGATGGTGGATTTGAAGCGAATCCTGCAGCACCATTTTCCGGATATACGATGTTAATGGAGTTTAATCCAATGGATGTTATCGTTCCAGCAGGACATTCATTACGAATTGTACTTACAGAAACTGGAGAAGATTATCTTCCTGGTCCTTGTGCATCAAATCCACTTGGTGGATTATCTGTTGATGGAGGAATGATTGGCCTTCCATTGATTGATCGCCCTGTAAACGATGATGCTTGGTTCCTTGCACCTGCTTGGTGGGAACAACAACCGATACCTGCTTGATCAATCTTCGTCGTCTTCTTCGTAAGGTTGCCACTCTTCTTGGCCTTCATCCCGGTACCACCAGTAGCCATCATCATCCTCAAACCACTCAGTTCCGTTTTCGTCGATGGAGTAATTTTCATCATCTTCATCTTCATATTCTTCTTCTTGAACAGCAGTTGGGTCAGCGAGTCCAGATTCACTCGAAATCATAGCCTTGACGTTTTGTAATTCATCTTCGTCATCAGTAAAGACACGGTTTTCAGTTCTGATTTGCGCTTGGTGATCGCCTGCTTCAATCGCTTCATCAGAATCTGCATAGAAATCATCTGTCATTCGAGCTTTGAAATCTTCAAATTCATCTCTACCAAAACTGCCAGTGAATTCTTTGCCAGAAGC
>QQSG01000063.1:3802-4241 GCA_003602665.1 Candidatus Poseidoniales archaeon | reverse complement strand
TAGAATGAATCTTCTTCAGCGAATTTTGGGAAAGAACGCCCTTTGGGGTCGGATTCTTCAATCGCCTCGATGACTAAGTCATGTTCATCCTCGTCAATTTCTTCGTCTTCGTAAGCAGTTCCAACGACATCAACAAGTTTGCTGAGGGCACGGCCAAGTTTCTTATCATCGCTGGCATGCTCGGTAGTGAGTTTCTCAACTTGCTTGAGAAGACGCTCATAGGGTGTGCCAGTAAGAGCGCCGAGAAATCTTCCGAATCCTCCTCGTTTCTTCTTGGCCATGACACTTGCTTGTGCCGAGGGGCTTTCAAAGATTGTGCTTTTTTGCAGTTCATTGATGAATCACCAATGCTTCGGATGTACGTGGTCGAACCATGGTTAGTAGAAGCGATGCGTTCTTACAACGCGGAATCGCATTCTATGAGGCATTCCTATGCAGC
>QQSG01000063.1:2190-3783 GCA_003602665.1 Candidatus Poseidoniales archaeon | reverse complement strand
CCCTTATTTCGAGACCTTGTCCTATGGGCACTGCAGGCATTACCCGATGAAATCCTTGTCGGATTAGATGTTAATCCTGACCGGAAACACATCGATGAGGTTCAGAATGCATTTGAGGGCAGTGAACATGTCTCAAATCTCTTTGGTGGACAAGGGCATGTCATCAAAGAAGCACATGTTGTCAATCGAGGTGATTCATATTCCGTACACCATTTACCAGAAGAATGGACTGATGATCTCTTTTCGGGACAGCGTGGTTCAAGAGCGGGACGATTTACACATTGGTTGCACACACACCCTAATGCTCCTGCAATTCCAAGCGGAGCCGACACGGATGCTGCTCAAGAAACAACGGGTGTTGACATGATTCTTGGCCTTCGGTTTTCTCCCGAAGGACCCTTACCCTGGTTCGATGGAGTTGATGGAACCATCAGAAGTTTAGGAAACGAACATGCACCTAAGGCAAAAACATCGTGGTTTAGTCGTAAAGAATTACCTGTTTTAGGCGTTGCACCAACGGGGCATTCAATCCATGACATACAGTTGATTGCGTTCCATAAATCAGGATTAGGTGTAAATGTGATTCTCATTGATGAGAGTGGTTATCCCTACGGATGGGATGACATCATTCAGTCAGATGTTAGGGCTTCATAGAACGTTTCGAGACGCTCTGGATTCACTCCAAGGTCTCCACGACCCAATCTAGATTCAGAGTGAAGTTCTATCTTCGAAGAGTTGTCTCCTTCAGCGGTTATCAAGAGAACGACATCGTCTGGGAAAAGCCAAAACGGTGTGTGTTCAACAAAATGAACAAAATATTCGCTCTCGCTTTCGGATTCAAAAAGTATATCGCCGCCTTGATCATCGATGTATTCCAAAGCAAGCGATGTTGTTTCTTCAAGCGATTGTCCCTCTAAAACAACCGTGGTCAAATCCATTCTGTGATATTCTCCACCGCCAATATGAGCGCAGTTTGAGCTCGAATCAGAACAAATCGGCATCTCTTCAAAGGCTTCGTCAGGGGCTGCTATGAGAATGAATACTTGCACCAAAAACCACGGGGATAAAAGAAGAAAGACCCCTGCTAATGTTTTGGTCAATGTATTCATCAAAAGGCCTCTATGGAACCCCGTTTGAACTCCATCCTCTTAACAAGTAGTATTCTTTCAAACATGCTTCCTCATCATCGTCGTCAACGAAAGAAACCATTCCTGCAGCGATTCCAGCAGGTATTGGCTCCTTACGAAGCCTCCACGAAAGAAGATCGGCCTCACTCGGTTCAATGCCAATGCGGTTCCAATGTTCAACATTCCAGGTACGGGCCAAATTCCATTGGTTTGATGCTCTTTGCATCAAATCGCTCCATGTAGCAGAATCACCTGTAATCGCATTCCACGCATCGAGCATAACGGAATCTGGCGTTGCCCCTTTAGCAAAAGCGCACAAAATCATAGAATCTCGAATAACGATGCTGTTTTGACTTTCAATCAATTCACTCATCAAGTCTAAGGCGGATTCATTTGGAAGACCTGTCGGCTCTTTGTACCCTGCTCGCATGTGAGAAGCCCCTACATTTGCAGTCATGTATGCCAT
>QQSG01000063.1:0-2055 GCA_003602665.1 Candidatus Poseidoniales archaeon | reverse complement strand
GGAAAATAAATCACCATCACCCGGTTTAGAATGTGCGAGCATAGCAAGGGCGAGCGGGGGTAATTCGGGTATTCCAAATTGCCAAGGAACGACATCTCCTTGCTTGTATCGGCCAAAATCAAATGGTGCATGGAAATGGTCAGACCAATCCTTAGGCAGCCAATTGTGTTCTACTAATTCGCAAACAATGGAAAGGGCTGCACCAGCAGAAATAGTGTCAATACCAAGTCGATTACATGCATCATTTCCGTCCATGACATCGAGTGAACTTGTAAGACCGAGATTCGATCCAAGCATTGCTAATGTTTCGTATTCAGGACGATCGACTCGGTCAAGATGAATAGGTCGCTTTCGCACTTTCACTCCATCAACCGTTGGTCGGTCAGCAGCCTCACAGGCAATTGGACAAGGAGCACAACAAGCAGATTGTTTTGCATCAGGTAATGACTCATGCCAATGCTCGCCTGACAATTCATGAGCATTGAGTTCAGTACGAACTTCAACTGGTGATGTTCCTCCTCTTACTTTGAGCTGAGAAAACTCAGGAATCATAGCATTTGTAGAACTGTAATTTGCAGTAGGCATTCGGCCGTTTTCAGATGCATAGATTGGCCCGCGACTTGTTCCAAAGGAGTAGAAAGGATCTCCTGATCGCCTCCTTAGACCCATTTCTTGGCGTTGCACTTTCACAGCAGAATTCANACTTGCCTCACTTGCAAAGCGAATATTTTCCTTAGAAGTAGATTTTACAGTCACTGCTTTGAGACCTTTGAAACCAAAGGCAGCACCAGTGCCCCCACGTCCTGCTGCTCTTCGCCCAGCAGTGAGAGGACTTGCAATTCGAACACCATTCTCACCAGCAGGGCCAATGGAAAGGCATTCACCAAGATGTTCGAGTTTTTTCTCGACGTCCCATGTCGTCAAACCTTTCAATTCGGAAGCATCATGCAATACTGCATTTCCGTCAAGAATTTCTAAGCGCATGAGTGAATCACTGGCTCCAGTAATGAACAGCCCATCCCATCCTGCTTCGCGCAAAACATGGCCAATGTTCCCGCCGATGTATGTATCGATGTACAGATCAGTAAGAGGAGAACGCGTGACAACCACTGCTCTACCTGAAGAGCCAACTTTACTGGCTTGATAGGGACCAGTCATGAAAAGAAGTGGCGTCGAAGGGTGGCGGGCAGTATCGATTTTCTTCGTAACAGGATGTTGTAAAGAGGTCGCTTCGACGTAATCAGTTGTGTCCCATTCAATGAGAAGTCGGGTTGCAAGGCCTTTACCACCCATACTTTCGATAAGCCATTCGTGAGGTATGTCTCTTGTTTGGACTTGCTTGCTGGTCATATCGACCCAAAGCACGCGTCCAGGAAATCCGTTAAATCTCCAAGATTGTTCCATTGTGTTCCCTCATCCCATGATACGCTTCCAAGAGCCTTCTCGATTCTCGTAAACCATTGGAACACCTGTCGGAACTTCCAACTCAAGAACTTCCTCTTTTGAAAGGCCTTCAAGATGCATGATTATGCTTCGAAGAGAGTTACCATGTGCAGCTACGAACAGATTTTTTCCTGAATCATAAGCGGGCAGAAGGACGCTTTCAAGGTAGGGGATTGTGCGTGCTGCAGTTAATTCAAGACTCTCTCCGTTTGGTGGAGGAGTATCAAAAGAGCGACGCCAAATCTTGACTTGTTCAGCACCAAATTTATCTCGAGTCTCTTGCTTGTTCATGCCTTGAAGATCACCATACATTCGCTCATTTAATTTCCATGAAACATAGACTGGAAGAATATTGGAATCATCTGCATCCTGATGTAATTGAGACCATGCAACCATCTTTCCTTCGTTTTCACTCATTGTGTCTCCAGAATCAACGTATTGAATGACTGGAGTTTTGCCACTGTTATGTTGACTCAATGCTAGCATTGCAGTCATCTGAGCGCGAATGAGTGTAGAGGTATGGACCTCATCAATCTGAATATCTGCTAATGTTCGTCCACCAGCGATTGCCTCATCGATTCCGGTTTGGGTTAATGGAACATCAACCCAACC
>QQSG01000062.1:11476-13341 GCA_003602665.1 Candidatus Poseidoniales archaeon | reverse complement strand
ACCATCACCATCATACCCAAAAGCAAGCCAATAGTCTCCCAGTCGATCATTGTTGTAACTGCTTTGAGGCTGAGTGCTTCTTCAACAGAATAGTGATTCAAAGCAATAACAGCCAATAGACCACCAAGCGTTGCGGCTAATGTTCGATGAACAACTTCGGTAATGATGAGTGCATACACAAAGAGAAGGATTCCAAGACCAACATAGACTGCCTGATCTCCTAATCCATCTCGAATAGTTACCTTAAGATCAATCCCATCACCGCCGCCAGCTGCTTGACTTGATTTGATGAATTGCATTGTTCCAACGAACAACAATGAGACAAGTGCAATGAGTTGTGCAGGATGCCTCTTTGAGAACAATATGTTTCCGCTCATATCCAATGGCAACTACAATCCCCTCTTGAGGATTGGGTTAGAGCACAATTCAATTTCGCCAAAATACGGCAACATTCCCACGGGCAAAAACCACTGAACTGTTTGTTTTTTCACCCATAATATTCCAAACCGTTTTCAAATCATCACGAGGATATAATCCTCTATTTACTTTCACTTTAACCAATGAACGAGAGGCCAACTGGCCTTCTAATTCAACGACGACTGAGTCTGTCAAGCCTGATTTGCCAATACGCATTGTAATTGGAAGGGAAGCATCCTTTGCCTGACGAGTAATATGATTGGGAACACTCATGCATTCACCTTCTGTGAATGTTTCTTGTATGGTGTTCGACGAACTGATGTACAAGAAAGGCACGTTTGAATTTTATGCCCATTCCGGAATCGAATGGTTGCATTATCACCATAGCGTAGCAAAGAATTGCATGTGCGGCACATGATTTCCCGTACTTCTGATGGAAGACGAATCCGATGCCTTCGAGAGACTTTAACAAGATGCAAAGCAAAACGTGACCGTTGTTTGGGAGTGAATTGCGTAGGGTTCTTTAGCAGACCGAGAAGTTGATTTTGAGACCAAATCGCATGTTCTTTTCGCTTGTCCCGATTCAATCTGCTACGTCTCCCCATTCTAAACACTCATCCGAGAACCGCAAGTAAATCTGTTGTAATGACATCGATATCTCGATCCCCATCAACTTGGTGAAAAATTCCAGCAGTGCGATAGAAGTCTGCGAGAGGAGAGGTTTGCGCATGATATGCTTCTAATCGAGCGATTACAGTTTCTTCTACATCATCCGCCCTTCTCTTCTCACTGAACGAACCACATCCACAGATGTCATTTTTTATTGGATTGAATGTATCATGGTAAACAGCACCACAATTACCGCAACTGTATCGCCCACAGATTCGCTCAACAATGCGTTCATCTGGAACATCAATTGCTAATACTGCAGAAACTTCAACGATTTCAGATAATGCTTCAGCTTGCGGCACAGTCCGTGGGAACCCATCAAACATAACTCCATTTTTGGCGTCCTCATCTTGTAGACGGTCTCGAATTAAATCGATAATCACTGAATCAGGAACGAGAGCTCCTTTATCCATGTACGATTTAGCTTCAATCCCTACTGAGGTCCCGGCCTTAACTGCAGCACGTAGCATATCTCCAGTAGAAACTTGAGGCAGTCCAGTGGCATCCATCATTCGTTGAGCTTGTGTTCCCTTCCCTGCACCGGGAGGTCCGAACAAAACAATGTTGAGCATGGCTTATCGCTATCCTTCAACCTTTTCAACGTATCAGTTCAAACCCATGCGTTGAAGATATTGCTCACCATAGTGATTCCATTGCTCCATAGTCCATCCAGCAGGTAAACCACCTGGTGGAAGCGGAGGTCCGGCAGGAACAGGAATTGGCAAGTCAGGGACTGCTTTGACTGGAGGCAATCCTACTGGAGGAAGGCCTGCGGGAGG
>QQSG01000062.1:8563-11424 GCA_003602665.1 Candidatus Poseidoniales archaeon | reverse complement strand
GCCTTAGCAACTGGAGCAGGCATACTCAATGATTGAGCAAGTGCAGCAGCGATTTCATCTTGACTCACTTCTCCTGATGCTATATCATTGACAGAGTGGCTGATATCGAGGACTTGATCACGGCGTGTTCCTAAATGATCAGCATCTGTGAAAGCATCCGGAGCAACTAATTCCGTACCATCATCATCCATCTTACTGCTTTGTTTTAGTTTACGTCCACCATAAATGAGGCCAAGAAGAACAAACACAACCAACGGATAAGATACATAGGCAGGAAGGGTTCCGAAAATACCACCTGATGATTGCTGAGAACTCACGCTTGTATCTGCCATATATTCAATTACAACACCATCGGTTGTGGTTAACAGGATTACAAGATTCATTCTACCATCGATTGTATCTTCATCTGTTGAAACTTTACCAACAACTTCGATTGAATCACCAATATTAAGATTTGAAATCGAAGACGGAGAGATACTAGCGCTTCTATCAGAGAGAACATTTCCATCAACATCACGAATCTCAACAGTTAAGTCACCAGTAAATGGAATATTTCCTTCATTGATTATTGTAAAAGATTGCTTTCCTGAATCTCCACGAGGTATAGACATCAGTGGCGCAACTGTATCATCGGTGATTGAAATTCCCGCAAAACTACTTTCGGGAACGACGATTTTTACTGTCAACTCAGCGTTTGTGAAACGGCCCGCATTGCTTCCATTGACGAAGAGTTGCAAATCAAATTCAAATCCAGCAGCCGTTTGATTCGGGGCTTGAATCGCCAATTGAGCCGTAGCATTACTCAGTACAGACACTGAACTTGGCGGATTGGAATAGCCAATTGACCAACCATCAGGTGCAAGACTCGTCGACCATTCGAGATCTAAATCGGCATTACCCGCATTTTCTACAATAAATTCAGTGAATGTGAAATCGTTGTTTAATGGTACAGAAAGAAGAGTTCCAACATTTGACAAAAGATTCACACCTAAATTTTCGCCCACGATCAGAGATGTGGAATTCAACGTAAACATTTGAGGAGAGGATTCAACCCTGAGAGTATACGTGTTTGAATTACCTTCGCGAGCAGTTTCAGGGACAAATAGGCGCATTTCTACATCACCAGATTGGCCTGGAGCTAACATAACAGANAATGATGATGAACTGACCTGTTGTTCGTATTCAATTTCAGCACCCCATGCTGGATTGCCACGTTCAAGTGTCACGGCGAAATCTAGAGGAACGTTTCCTTTGTTTTGGATTGTATGATTGAAGTAAACTAATTCACCTGTATTAGCAAACACAGGCAATGCGAGTGCACCTGGTCCAACTGCTCCATTTGGACCATAGAGATCTGAACGGAATGCCTTGAGTTCTGAGACTGATATATCGACAGTCTCGACACGGTTCAACGTAGGGTCTGTTGGAGATGTAACAATGCATGTCACCTGATCACTTGAACCTGCGAGAGGCTCTCCGTTTACGATTGAGGGGATGAATACGTTGACATCCATGCTTAAGTCTTGAAGAATATTGAGAGGTTCAAATTCGAGAGATGAAGAATTCGAATTTCCAAGCATAATCTGCCATTGTGAGGCAGATGTACATGACATGGTATATTGTGCTGCAGAGTTACCTGTGTTTCTAACACCTATCGAGAAACCAGTACTTTCGCCAGGCTTAGCTGAAACTCCAGATGTCCCAGACGGTACAACATCGACGGAATCAACTTGGCCAATTTCGATGTGCAAGCGTTGAGTATGGGAGACCGTCGGTTGATTTTGATATCGTGCTGTTACATCAACGATGAATGAACCGGCTCGAGCATAGCGTTTAGTGGCTCCATCAAAACTGGCTGACGTATCGTCTAAATTGAGCATGAGATAGATCGTATCATTCTCTTCCCCCTGCCCAGAAATCGTGAACACACCTGTCTGATTTACAGATTTCGACCACGAATCTTCCGGACTTAGAAGAAGAGTAGGGTAAATTGGATCAGGTTCCTGAACACTTGATACTGTCAAACTAACTGGCCGCTCTCCAGTACCTTCATGAGCTATGACGAAAGGTAGGGAAAGCCCTGTTTCGTTGCGAACATCCATTGTTACGGTTGCTGCTGAATCACGATCTTCCGAAGTCGTTGGAATGCTACCATCAGGGTTTTGGAAGATGACACGCAATCCCTGTGCAGTCACTTCAATATCCAATTCTATGATGTTGTTATCAATACCATTAACTCCATCGTTTAATTCTTGGACTTGGTTACTCGTATCGAGCGAGAGTCGGAGTTTGTGTATACCAGTTGTTGAAAATTGTGTAAAGAATGAAACGGAGTCGAGTGATCCTCCCTCTAAGGAAGTTCTGTTTGAATCGTAGAGAATTGACCCACTTGTTACATCCTCAAATTGAACTCTGTAAGGGCCTGATGCTAGCGTTCCTTGGTTATGCCATGCTAGGGAAATTGAAACCAAATCACCAACCAGTGGTGTCGATGATGAAGGAAGAATACTGTTGCCAAAGACGGTTAGATCAGCGGTGGGAATCAAGGTTGCATCTGCAGCGACAACAATACTGTAGCGCTGAGAATTACCCCCTCTATGTTCTACTGAAACCATCCAATCTCCATTTTGAGTCGTTGCACCTGCTGGGATTCGAATACGCTCGATATTGTTTAGATTATCCGCTGTTCCTCCGGTTATGGATACTCCGGAAGCAAAGTGGTTGCCCAAATAAGAAGTGCCATCTGGTGCGATTAGAATCAAATCTAAATTGTTCAATAATCGAGATTCAGATTGAGCAGCGTTTGCGCTGGCTTCTGCATCACTCCATGCCAAAGTGATATCAATGCCTTTTGAACCATC
>QQSG01000062.1:0-8553 GCA_003602665.1 Candidatus Poseidoniales archaeon | reverse complement strand
GAATAAATCAATGAAAATCCAGCTTGGAGTTCTCGTTCATCATCTTGAAAGACATCCAGAGAGACTCCTGCGGATGTAGGATTAAGGCTGTTTTCAAGATCGATTTGGCCCCAGCCTTCGTTTGCATTAGGAATATTTGGTGTACCCAAATCTTCTGCTCCATTGATGAGAGTTGCTTTAATCAAACTAGCAGAGGGTTTGTTGATTCCAGCAACTTCCCTAAGGTATTCTCGAGCCAAGGAGGCTGACCCACCTGCAACTGCTGTTGCTTGAGAGGTACCACTAAGTTGCATGTACATAGAACGGCCATTGGAGTGTGATCCAGTGCCACACACGGAACCAACAACAGAAATTGCTTCCTCTGCACGGGCAGAACAAATACCGTCTCCTGGAGCAACGAGATCTGGTTTAATTCTTCCATCGAGAGTTGGCCCCTCTGATGAATAGGAACTCACGCTACCATTGACACTGGAGCCTATGGAAAGAACATTTTTAGCAGTTCCCGGAGCTGTAATCTTCGAAGATCCACTTCCACCATTATCTCCAACAGAGAAGACTGGGAGGAGAAATTTATTGTTGGACACATATTGATCTGTTGACCTTGAGTCAGCCGTATACGCTCCATAATTCCCATTCAGACCCCATGCATTTACTGCGACACTCGCTGTTTTTAATTCAGCATCTGAAAGTAAATCATAGATTGAACCTTGCCGACCAAAGACACCGGTTGGATCGTGCTCAAGAGCGTACATGACAAGATTCGCTTCTGGTGCAATGCCCGTAGCGATTGAATCCCCTGTACCATCACCCAGAACGGTCATAGCAACGTGTGTACCATGACCGCTGTTGCTGTCGATAGGAGAACTATCGAGGCCAAATTGCGTATTGATTGCAGCAATTCGACCAAACAAGTCAGGATGGTCCATATCCACTCCTGTATCCATCACTGCAATGGTTTCACCAGAACCATCAAGATTCAATGAAGAAGGAGAGCGTACAGCGACTGCTCCCACTTCTGTTGCAGCGAGATTGTTGTGAAGAGAGAGTGAGAAACTTCCGTCGACGAAAAGGACCTGTTGGTCAAAAGCGATGTTTCGAAGTTGATTATTTGTCATACCAAATTCATAGTATGCCTCACACATATCCGAAGAACACCAAGCAATATCTGCCCCTTCTTCAGCTAAAGTCGCAGAGAAAAGTGCAACATATTCAGGACTCGTATCACTTGCGAGAACGATTTGAGTGATAGTTGTACCAAGCGCATTGGTTCCAATTTTCATACCAGGAAAATAATCTCCTATCCAACGTACTTCTTCAAGAGCATTCATTGCTTCTAGGTGTTGAGTGTCTTGAATGCGAATTGTCCAAACAGCAGAACCATGGGCTTCGAGAATCGTAAAGTCATAATCATCAGCCATTGATTCAACAACAGCCCCATCATTCACGTTGAGTTGGAGAAGATACAGAGAGTTTCCATTATTAGCCCTCCAAGACGAAGGAATCAAATGCAGATCATCTGTAAGAGGATCAAATGAAAGGCTTGCTAAATCAATCATTGAATCCACTGGATTGATTAGAATTGCCTGTTTTGAAACGGGTTCGACTGAATCCCATGATGAAGTCAATTCGTTAGTTTGGGAAGGAAGCGGTTCAAAAACAGATTGAGAAGATGCCAATGGACTGGCTAATGAAAGCAAGAACATAGAAAGCAAAATACACGACGTATGTTTCAGATGCATGGTCTGTCCACACCAGTTGAGTTTTTGAGTATGCGCCTTAATTGATTACAGCCCATTGTAAGCAGCAATGGCTTCATCAGTCTTGGAAACAGAAACTTCCCAATCACTTTCAAGACCCATAAGGGCTCTAATGGCGTCAACATTTTCTGGTATGACATCAGATTCCTGATGAATGGCTTGGAAATAATACAGAGAGTTTCCATCGAGTTTAACACCATCTTCCCAAACAAAGATTTCGTGCAAATCACCCCACTTCCGACCGATGTCACGAGCAAATTCCATGACCTCTGCAGTCGTTGTAATTCCAGTTTCAGAACCATTCATAATCACAACTCTGGGTTGAGCGTTCCATAATTCTAGAACAGATTCTGTTGTCATTCCATGTCCATCTGGCAAGGTGGCCACGATTGCATGGACGTGCATGATTGTTGTCGGGACTGCGACGGCCATCGAGTTGATAGAAATCTCAGGACGAATGGTCATGACATCAGGACCATGGTGGCTTGGCACCTTCAAAACAGGTTTAATGGCGTTAATTGGTCCTTTATTGGAATCGCCAGGATCTGCGGCTCGGCGTATCATGGTGCACTCTACGGAGAGCGAACCGCATTTACGCAGAAGTGGGACGAGAGTGCGGGAAAGTCCAGTTGTATTACAAGAAACAACACGTGTACCTTGCTTATTCAAATTTTCAGAATGATTCCCACTCGATGTATAGGAAAGACCAGTCATAGCATGCTTTTCTCCCCCTTGGAAGATCCATTTTACTCCTGCATCATCATAGATCTGCTTATTTTGAGCCCCGACTTTGCCGGGTGAGCAATCAACGACCACATCTGCTTCACGCAGTAAGTCACTCAACCCACCTTTGCAATCATAACCGGCTGGAGCAAAAGCCGCAATTCGATCTTTTTCATCGAAAGTACAGTATAAAGGGTAGCCTTTACGAACTGCTAAATCACATCCGAAGGATGGACGAGTTTTGGTAACGCCAATAATTTCCATATCATCTTGGGCATCGATTGCATCTGCAACTCGCTTTCCAATCGTCCCATATCCGTTTATTGCAACCTTTACCACCATGATGCTCAACCCTATGGCATCAGTGAATGTCAATAAACAGTTCGCGGTAAAAAACAGGAGAAAAATTCGTTCCAAACCAATCTCAACAACGCGAGGTTATTTGACCGACATTCACCACCATTGGAATATGGCGGGAGCCCAAGATGTTGTTGAACGCTCGATGAGTATCAATGCAAAATTTTTGCCACGACTTAAAGCGGCTGTTGAGCAGAACGCACTCTTACGAATCGGTTGGACTGGTTCTGGAGAGGAAGTCCCAAAAAACGGAGAAGTGGGATTATGCCCAGGTATTCCTGAAGGCGCTCGTATCAAGGCACTTGGAAAACTCGGTTCATGGACGTCCCCGTTCGGAGCGGGTGGCAGATTCAGTGTCGAAGGAGATGTTGGTTCGTTTTTCGGAGCATATAACAGCGGGAGTACAGTCACAAGCACTGGTTTCATTGGAAGATGTGGCGCATTCATGATGCAAGATGGAATGTTAATGGGTTCCGATGGAGCTGACACGGACCTTGGAATGTTCATGTCCGATGGAACGATCTATGTTCAAGGGCAAGTCGGTGCAAGACTTGGCAACGGTATGAATGGAGGACTCATCATTATTCAGGGAGATGTCGATGGCGATGTAGGCATTGGCATGAAAGGTGGTCGAATTATTATCGAAGGACGCTGCCCTACACCACCTCATGGCATTCGACTTCGCCCACTAAAAGCGAAAGAATTGAAAGAAATAAATGGGGTTTTATCCGAATATGATTCCGTCTTATCAGACGACGCATTGTGCCTTGAACCAAGCGATGAAATCGGGCTGGAAGTTCAATCCAATCATGTATCATCTGGAGATTTGTCGACGATTGGCTTAGTACCGATGGACGAACAACCTTTGATTGAAAATCATCCAGTAGATACTGTTGCATTCATCCCTGGAACAGATGATGAAGCTCCGGCAATATTACTACCAATCCCAATTTTACCACGCATTCCAGATGGGAGTTTGCTCCGTACTGAGGACAATAACTCAGGTAGATTAACACGTATCCAAAGTCAACCGTTTTTGGTGAATCAAAACCCACGTCCAATTGACGTTGTCCAACTCAACCTTCAATCACTCTGTGATTTGAGGACAACCGCGCCCACCGTTGCAGGTGTGTGCATAGACATGGACAGCTTGCCTTCAATGAATCCAGAAGAATTTGATGGATTGCTTGTAGCAATTCGCACCCTCATGACTACGCAATCACCAATTATGAGTATTCAAGGAATTACTCGCATCCAATCCCACCATCAATCATCTGCTTACCATGAAATACAAGGAGCGATATCACGAATTGAAGATGGCTCAGGTACACCGGAAGCATCTACGCTTCCAATTATGGGTCGCTCTAAGAAGAATGAACTTGATAAAACTCCTGTAATTACTGCCCTCGAATTTGGTTTCACTTCAGATGCTCATGATGTGATCGTAGCTCGATGTGCAGGTGCGGATTTTGTTGTCACAGAACCACCTATGCTCGAAATAGAAGACATCGAATTCTGGCTACAGGGATTAACAATCGATCTTCAAAATACACTCCGAAATCTTGGCTTAGATTCCGTTGATATCTTACAACGCTCACATCTACGAGCATTAGATCATGATACGGCTTCAGTGAGTGGACTTCGAATGTCAGGATATGAGCGACCATTACCGCATTGGTTTGCACGTTAAGGGTGATATGATGCCAACAATATCTGTTGAACAAAGCCTCTTGTCCAAATTGATGTCTGAAAATGGATGTCCGCACGACATCCAAGACATCGACCACAGACTTCCTTTGTTGGGGACCGACATCGACACGTGTAACGAAGAAACACTCGACATCGAAATTTTCCCTGATCGTCCAGATTTATTGAGTGGAGAAACACTTTCCGTTGCCATGATGTCGTTTCTTCACAACAAACCAACTCTTGAACATGCCTCTCTTACACCGAGTGGTATTGAGATAACAGTCGATTCGGAATTGAAGAAGATTCGGCCAATCATCCTTGGTGCGGTTGTGAAAGGACTTCAAATGAAAGATGATATCGAAATGGATTCATTCATTAAAAATTTGATGGACCATCAAGAAAAATTGCACTTCGCTTTAGGTCGTGGGCGTAGAAGAGCAAGCATAGGAGTTCACGACCTTGATTCAATTCAAGCGCCATTCAAGGTTCGGGCAGTTCCTAGAACACATTCATTCGTACCATTGGCAACAGATACAGAAATGAATATTGAAACGATACTCTCTCAACATCCGAAAGGCGTAGAATATGCTCATCTTCTCGATGGGATGGAAAAGGTACCAGTCATCGAAGATGCAACTGGTTCAGTGTTATCTTTCCCCCCGATTATCAATGGAGCTCATACGACAGTACATTCTGGAACACGAGATTTGTTCATTGATGTCACTGGATGGGATAGAAGGGCTTGCGAATCGTGTTTAATGCTGGTCGCTCTCCAAGCAAAACAACGTGGTGGAGAAATTCAGTCTGTCAATCTTACAGATTGTGATGGAAACCAAGAGGTTTTACCAAATTGGACCCCTGTCCAACATCGAATTCCAGAACGTCTCGTAAAGACATTACTTGGAAGAGACTTAACGGATGATGAAATGAACCATTCCATAACGCGTATGGGTGGTAAATTCGTTGGGAGAGATGCAGCCAAACCTGAAGAGATTCAAGACGGTCATTCTATGCAGTATGCTCACGATGGAGAAAATATGCTTTGTTTTGAGATGCCACGTTGGAGATTTGACATCCTTCATCCAGTCGACATTGTTGAAGATCTAGCAATTGGACACGGTTTTGAAGACTTAGGAGAAGATGTTCCCCGAGCCCCAATGAATGCAATTCCAAGAAGCGATGAACATCTGCGAAGAAGAATTAGAACATCGTTGCAAGGTATGAATTTTATGCAAATTCAATCACTTACGCTTTCCAATGAATACGATCAATTTGAGAGAATGCGTTGGGTTCCAACGAATGAGATAACCCAGATCACGAATCCCATAACGCAAGAGCACACGATGATGCGGCAATTCTTACTGCCTGGCTTGCTCCGCCTTTTGGCAACGAATCGCCATCATGATTTACCTCAATCTGTGTATGAATTAGGTACAGTTGTTCGAGATCACAAAAATATGCAGCGACTAGCTTTCATCACAGCGGAACGCAGTGGAGGATTCGCAGCTATTCGTGGAAGAATTCAGGCATTTTTGAGGGATATGGGTGCTGAGGATATTCTTATTGAAGCACTCCCAGATAATGAAGGGCCTTGGTTGGCAGGACGCGCAGCAAAAGTACTCATCAATGGAGAGTGGGTTGGGTGCTTTGGAGAAATAGATCCAACAATCGGGCAAACGTTTGAATTACTCGTTCCAATGAATGCTGCTGAATTCGATGTTGATGGTTTGAATCGGTGCCTTATCGATCCCGTTTGAGGCATTGCAATGTGTGGTCGCTTTGCTTTCAGTGGAGAGCAATGGCCTGAATCAGTACAAATTCAGCCCCCTGAAATAGAACCGAATTTCAACATATCTCCCCAAAGCGAGGTCTTGTGCATCTATGAGGAAAATGAGAGTCATAAGACTGCATCAATGAAGTGGGGTTTTAGACCTTCATGGAATAAAAAAAATTCAATTACACCGATTAATGCTCGAATCGAATCGATATCAGATAAGCCAATGTTTAGAGATTCATTTGAAAAAAGACGGTGCCTTATTCCTGCAACTGGTTGGTATGAATGGAAAAAATCTCCTAGCGGTAAAGTTCCTTTTTATCATCATTTAGAAAAGAATCAACCCATACTCTTTGCAGGAATTTACGACATTAAACAAGATTCGAGTAAAACATTCTGTATTCTAACAACCGAATCCGATGAAACTATTTCACACATCCATCACAGGATGCCTCTCATTATCGCAAATGATTGTGTGAATGAGTGGTTAAGTTCAGGACATTTCGAATCTCATGTACAATCGATTAAGGTTCATCCAGTCGATAGAAAAGTGAATTCTATAACAGCACAAGGGATAGAACTCACACTGCCAATACGTACCTTATTTGATTAGGAATATGGGACGTACGAACCATCAGATTGCTTTACGTGCGGGGTTGGTTGAAAAGTACCATCAGCGTTCTTCTGGTAGTGGTATCCGTCTGTATGATGAACCCATTCTGTAGTGGTTGTAGATGCAGCGGTATCTGTGACACCATCATATTGATCTGCGATGTTCCTGGAAGCTGTGACAGTAGTATCTCCACCGCCAAATAATGCGAGTGCATCTTTGTATGCTTCCTCATTTCGTTCAACTGATTGAGCGTGCTTTTCTGAGTGAACTTCTTGATCCTTACGATAGACAATTGCTTCTGGAGCTTCTTCATCAAGTTCCATCGAATTTTTCTTCGCACGTTTGAAAGGCCAGAAAGGAGGCATGACTAAGCCAGACATTTTCGATTCATATTACTTTTGAACTGGTTAGAGCATCATGCCGTTGGCTTCAAATCCCATAGGTCATAGCACAACCATGAACAACAAACGCATAGCGTTCATACTGTTGTTCATACTCACAATGCCATTCATTGCAGATGCTGATTCTACAACACGTATCGAGATAACACCTATGGAAAACTACGTTGCTTATCCTGGTGACATCGCACAGCACTATGTTGATGTTGAGTACTTAGGGGAAGAAGCAACAACCCTCAAACTACAATTGGAAATTGGCACTCAGTTCACATTTTCTGGTAATGGTCAAGAAATTTTATTCAATGCCGGAGAGACAAATCGATTTCTATGGACAATGACGCTACCTCAATCAACATCATATGCAAATACGACGTTAGAGATTTCAATTATAGATACATCTGACAACCATACAGTTTACTCAAACGTAACATTACAAATCACGGCCCCTTCTGCAATTCAGTTTGGTAACAATCAATCATCAACGTTTGTCATTGATCCTGGAATAACAACAAACGTGGCAACGAATATTACGAGTAATGCATCCCTTCCTGATAATGTCACATTCAGTATTGATACTGCATCCAATTGGAATTGGGGGTGGACTATGGATTCTCTTGTAGGTGATGATTCAACCCTGTTAATGTCACCAAATACAATGGATTTTGTTCGTATTTGGGTGGAAGCACCAGTGGTCATTGACGGAGCACCACTAGCTTACGAGGGACCCACATTCACACTCATAGGCTCATCAGGCCTGGATTACGCAATAATATCATGGGATTTCTCATTTGAAATTACGGCATATAGGAACGTAAGCATTGATTCAGTTGAATCCAATGTTACCCTCGAACCAGGAGGAAATGATCGAATTGATGTCGTCGTACGCAACACAGGCAATACACCTGATACCATTTCAATGATGCTGGGAGATATTGTCATCAATGGTGTTGCAAAAGAACTTGACCGTTCAGATCGACTAACCATCGATGGTTGGACCGTTGCTCTGTTCAATGGATTCGAAGATACGTTATTGTTTCCAAATGAAACACGAACGATTCAAATTGGAGTCGAAGCACCCCCGTTAACCAGTGGCACCTTGGCTGTGGATTTGTTTATACAGCCAACGAATTTTCAATTCCGCAGTGTCCAACAAACTGCTTATACTGAGATTGAATGGGTTCGTAATGTCGCCGAAAGTATTCAACCGACTGATTGCTTATATGTTCAGCCAGGAGAATCTTG
>QQSG01000061.1:26901-32191 GCA_003602665.1 Candidatus Poseidoniales archaeon | reverse complement strand
CAGATTCCCCCGTATCAATGCGGCTCCGCAATGCCTTGTACCCAGACAATAAACAAGTGAATAACGATCAATGTGGTCACTATCACTGGTAGAATAAAGACGTGTATGAAGTACATACGTGTTACTGTCCGAGGTGTCAATGAAGAACCTCCAAACAGAAGAGTTGCGATGTATTTCCCAATCAATGGTGATGAATTCGCTAGGTTGATTCCAATGACAGCAGCACCGTAGGCAAGACTGTCCCATGGAAGGAGATAGCCAGAGTATCCAAAGACGATTGTAAGAGCCATGAGGGCTACACCAATCAACCAGTTCAACTCACGAGGGTTTCGGTATGCACCTGTGAAGTAAACACGACACATGTGTAAGAATACTGATGCCACCATGAAGTGCGTCGTCCAGTGGTGAACCGCTCTGATGATGTAACCAAAAGGAAGCTCGAGCATAATGAATTCCATAGAGGCATACGCAGGTGAAGGATCACCTTCGCCACCCGGGACATAGTAGATTCCAAGGACGGTTCCTGTGATGACAAGGACAATGAAACTTAGGAAGGAGATTCCACCAAGACAGTAGAGTGGATACCAATACCATATGATTCGAAGTTTGTATTTTTCAGCGTGTGTAAGTGGCATTTGTCGATGCATGTTGTAGTATGCACCCTTCGACATGTTCCAGTAGTCTTGAATACGGAATCGCGTATCCATCCAAGAAAAGACCCACAAAAAGGCCCGTTCAGAAACACCCATGCCTCCAGTGGATTCTACAGCACGTAGAATTTCACGGCGCGGCATTTCTTCTGTCTCTTTACGGAGAGTGAAGGCCACGAGGACGATAATGAAGGCAATAAAGAACCAAAGAATCCAGAACATTGTTGTCATATTATTCACCTCAGTCACAGTATGTCAGCCAATCGACATAATCGGTGATGCCCTCTACGACATCATTGTTTAGAACAATCGGAATAAGCGGAAGTCCAACAGGGGCAGGTCCTCCTGCTTTTCGAACACCAGCATACTTGAATGTTGAACCGTTTGAACGATTTCTGTTCGTATTCATTTCAAGAGCAGTTGTGTCAAATCTGGACGAGTGGCAGATACAGAAAAGTTTGGTTCCTCCGTCGTCAGTACCGCCCGGAGTCCATGAATCATCTGTGTATTGGTTCGATACGAGTTGCCATCCAGGGATGCAACAGAGGTGAGTGCATCTTCCGAACACCATGATGAGATCATCAGAAGGATATATTCGCTCATCTTGAGCAACCATATCTTCGAAGTGACCTACGTATTTCCCGCTTTCATCGTAACCTTCCATCATCATAAATCGGGCTTTATTGTTGTCTTCAGGTGTTCCTTCCCACTTAGAACTTTCAACATAGGTGACGACAACAGGGACGCCGTTCCATACGCCAGACGCACCAGAGGTTCCTGTGTTTGTCTTTGCAGCTTCTGCTACGAAGTCAGATTTCGTCATGGTCTGTAAGTGCTTTGCACCATACCAGGCAGTATCCTCTCGACCCTTGGCCCAGAATTTAACCGAAAGGTCACCTGCAGTGCCTCCACCGGGTGGGAGGAGAATGGATGCGAATCCAAGAACGCCCAAAGATGCGGTAAGAACGCCAGCGGCTGTGTTAAATCCATAGCGCAAGAATTGGCGTCGGTTGATGACGTTACTAGCGACTGTGTGTGCGCCAGCCTTCGATTCTGGTATAACTAAATCGTAATCTTTTGCCATAGAACTCACCACTTGTACTCCTTCCAGTCTTTCTGATGTTCAGGAACATATTTGTTCTGTGAATGCTTTACAATGATGGTGTCTGGTATGATGAATTTTAGATACACGAGCCCCATAAGGATGAGAGTTGTTAGGACCATGGCGAGATGGAATGCCATGTTTTGCTGATCCCAATCGTTGGCTAGTCCGTAGATGAGGGAAAAGGACCAGTAGCAGATCCAGAAGATTCCCCAAACAAAGAAGAACATAGTGAGGTAAGATGCCCCAGATGGAGCAAGGGAGGCGCTAACGATTGTACCTGACTCAGCGACGTTGTGAACGCCATGGTCAATGGCAGCATCCATTTGCTCTTCAGTTAGCTCAACGCCTTCGAGGGCAGTACGTGCGTCTTTGACCGATATGGAACCGTCTGCAACACCTTTCAGTAGACTGTTTATTGTGTCATCGTACATCACTGATCACCTCTTCGCATGAGTTTGTATCGTAGTCGAAGTTGGTTACTTCGACCTTCGTAAGAAGTAGAGAAGCCGTAGCGGAGCATGAGTCCAGCAAAAATGATGCACATGATGACCGCTCCGAAGCCCAGTAATCCCAGCCAGTGAGCACGAAGTTTGGCCCCCATGTGATGGAGGTCAGTTCCGAGAGATGTTGGTTCAGGCGGGCTTACGTTTCCATCGCCTGCGAAAACAGTCCTTGTTCCACGTGCCAAACTCTCTTCGTCGCCTTCTAAAATGGCGAAGGTGAGTTGATTCCACATGTCTTCGATTTGGTTTCCTAGGCCTCCGTCGCCGTTGACACTGTTTCCTGTAATCCAAAACACGATTGTTCCTTCACCTTCTGCAGGAGCAACCCAAGAGATTTCCCACATTCGATCGGATTCAGCAGCAGAGGCAGAAGTGTGCGTTAGGGATTGTTCGTCATCTTGCCAGTTGTCTGCACCAACTCCTGAGAGGATGCCGCTTGAGACACGCATTGCGAATCCTGCAGAGTATTGGCCTCCAGCGTCTGGGCCTCCGATGATGTGAAGATTTAGTTCGTAGGTTTCTCCAGCGGTCCAAGCATAAGGAACGCCATCCAGAATAACTTGAACTTCGTTAGCAGGGACTCCGTTGTGGCAAAGGCACCCTTCTTTTGCGACATCGTCTATAGTATCTGCTCCGTTTTGTTGTTGCCCGCCGATACCTGTTGGTAGAGACGTGGCAAGCCCTGGTAGGAGGAGCAAGAGCAACACTGCGACGACGATAGGCCGGCGCTTGGTGAATGAGGTTGTTAGCATGGCTATACCCTATGGGTTCTCGACTAACAAGGACCCCTTAAACATTGTTGGTGAAGCGCAAGATTATGGTCTTGCAGTGTAGCGTTTTTCCTTCAAATTTTAACAAAGCAAGGATTCATTGCTTCAACCTGCCTCGCAGAAGCATGGCCGAGACACCATTTGACAACATCTACGATCTATCGACAGAACAACTCGAGCAACTTGATGAGGCTGAAGATTTGATGATACGGAACAGTCTTGGGGCTGCGGAAAAACTCCTTTTGCAAATGCTTGAAGTGGCTGAAGATTGCATCCCAGTTCTCTCCAATTTAGGGCATCTCTACGGTCGTCATCTGTCAGAATTTGAAACTGCAGTTCGATATTATGATCGAGTTCTCAACTTAGAGCCTGATAATGCATGGGCTCGAGATGCTCGCCGACGTTACATGCGGTTTATCGAAAAGTAAGGTAAGTTCAAGGGCGTTGTGCACAAGGGGGGTTCATGGAGTCCTCCCAAATCCTCATCGCTGGGATTGGCGGTCTTGGATGTACTTGGGCTTCGAGAGCACACGCAAGAGGCGGTGGTGCATCTCTGCTTATGATCGATGCAGATGAGTCATTTCCACATACTGAAGATGGTCACATCATGCGGTTAGGTCATACTCTAGACCAGCTTGGTTGCGCAGCATTACCTCCACTCGCTGAACAAAGGATGCGAGGTCTTGCTTCACGCACACGCCCGTTTTTAGAAAAGGCAGAACTTGTGATTCTCGTTACAGGATTGGGCGGAGGTACAGGAACAGGAGCATCGCATGAATTTGCACGACAAGCGAAACTTCACGGAGCGACTGTGCTTTCGATCGCAGCCCTACCATTTTCCCAACAACCTACTCGCCTGAAGATTGCAACAACCGAACTTCAACGCCTAGAACATCATTCGGATGTATGTGTTCAACTCTCACTAGAGCGTCTTGCTCGACAAGCCCGCACACGTGGAAAGGACTGGAGTATGGGCTCTGAATGGGTTGAAGATTTGGTCGATGGGTTGGTTCGTACACTACTCTCGATGGGACTGATCAATCTCGACCTGATGGATTTACGAGCAATTGTACGTCAGCCTGGTGCCTCTACTATGCTGGTCGGTTCTGGACATCATGACAATCTGAGTGAATTATTTGAGGCCACAATAAAAGCACCATTGGCTCCAATGAACGTAGGTGGGGCCAAAGGTTGTCTGCTCCAAATAGAAGGCGGACTGGGCATGACGATTGGCCAAGTCGATGAGATTGCAACCGCATTGACATCAGCAGTAGACTCTGAAGCACAAGTTATTCTCGGTGCCAGAGTAACTCCCGAACTTGAAGGAGTAATCAGAGTCGTCATGCTTCTATCAGGAATTTCTGATGTTTAATCCAGAAGTTCAACATCCTCTTCCCAATTTGTTTCGTCACCAATTGATTCTGGCTTTTGGTTCCAATCTACAGGGTCTCCTATACTGTCGACATTTTCTTCATCATCGACGGATAGGTCCGATTTTTCTTCGGGGACATTTTCTTCAGTCTGAGTCTCTGGTTGAGGTTTGATATCGATTGATTCTACTGACTCTTTGATATCAAAATCCTTGAACATACGATCGATTCGAGAGTCGAGTAACGAGCGCTGTGCCCAAACAACAGTTGCAACAACAAGGATGTGCCCTCCTATCAGGACGGCTGTTAAATCATCGAAAACAGATGTGATCATAGCCACACTGCCGGCGTATGCATATCCAAAGGCAACACCCCAGAATAATGCATTATCCTTAGTGAATAGGGTTGATTTACGTCCATCTGCTTTACTTGTGAGTGCCCATATAGCCATAAAAACAGTGAAGATCATCAAAACAAGTTCTTCGATAAAGATAAGTGTATTTGATGATGCAGAATCGATACTACGTACAATGCTTAGTACGTGCCAGGTGATGAAAAGTTGAGTTACGTGAAACCAACGTTTTGCGACCGTATGTGTTGCTGTGTGCGTAGAGGCTTTTTGCCGAAGAGGCCAGGTAATTCTTACGCTGATTGCAAACACAGCAAAGGAAGCAACATATGGCCAGATGCTGAAGTCATTGTTTCCGAGCCCAAATCTGAATGCTTCAGTGACGAGGATTGTCATGACGATCATCAATGTGGAAGTTGTGATCAGAGAAGGAACTGGAGAATGGGTTGATGCATCTTTCAATGTTCCAGTCTCTGGAGATTTTATTGAATTCGATGTTGCATAAGCAAAAAACCATCCCTGGGCAGCAGCCCAAGCCACGAA
>QQSG01000061.1:11881-26807 GCA_003602665.1 Candidatus Poseidoniales archaeon | reverse complement strand
CCAAATGCAAGAGGTAAGATTAAAATTTTCAATCGCTCTTTCATTGAATCTGCAAATGATGCTTGCTCGGGTTTCTCAAATGTAATTAATTTACGAAACACATCCTTGTTGGATGCTGGAGCGAGCAAAATGTACGCTATCGAGAAGGAAATGAAACCAAAACTTGCAGCCTGTTCGGTACCGACCTTGGCCATGATATGTAGGAGGCTTGCAATTATCACAAGAAGAAGGAGATGAGGGGCTGTTGAGGGTGAGAGAAGACTTCGAATGATGGCCATTTTTGTAAGTGGTGTCTCTTCTTCCATAGAAAGGCGTCAAAGTTGTGGTTCTTTAGGGTGTTTGATGTTCGTATCCGCCATCCTCTTCAATCATGAGTGCCTCGCAGAGCCATGGCTGCTAAACTGTCAAAAGCAAAACGGCCTAAACGACGTTGGATTGGTTTTTCATTTCCTTCCTCAATCAGTTCCAGGAATGAACTTGAGACTTCTTTCGGACAGTTTCTTCCCGGAGAAATTTATTTTCGATTATATGATGTGCACTTCTCAGGTTCAGAAGTCGTGGTGAATTCCCGCGAACTTCATTCGATTGAGGGAGATATCGGACTCGGCATTGTTTGTGTCAATTTGGTGGATTACGAGATGGTTCGACAATGCTTTGTAAGTTCAAATGCGGGATTGAATCTGAATTCACTTTCTTCTTCTGGGAAGATACGACTTGTACGGCAACGTTTGGGTCTACCTAAGCCTAAGAAAAAATAGGCAACATTTTCATTCTGTTCCTCTTGGATTGATGCATGGCCGGCGGAGGGACTGCTCCCCCTTTGAAGATTAGCGACGTGTTTTTGCTTGTAGGCGTCACGCTCATAATCGGTACATTATTCATTCAGGAATGGGATCAGCCAACAAAAATTAATGGCTCTGAAGGCCCGCTCCAAGGCACATCCCAAACATTCGACGGGGATTCAATAACGATCAAAGCCGTTGTCGAAAATGCATCTGAAGTAAGAATTCAGATTTTCGAAGATGGTGAAGAAGTCGAAGACATAAGGGAATCAGTTGTAGCTGATGGCGATGTTGAGAAGAGTTACGATTCCAATGGAGGGGAATTAAAATGGATTATTACTCTGGAGGAAGGTGTTAACGGTGAGGTCGACGTTGACCTTTCTCGGGCGTACGGATTGAATTTCATCCCATACCTTCTTGGTTTTGCTTTTGCAGGATACGGTGTTTACAGGAGAATGAATGAATCTGCTGAACCAGAAGAAATTCTGGATGCCATTATTGAGGTTGAAGATGAGGCCAAAGAAGACTAAGGTCGTCTGAGATGTTGTAAAAACCTCCACGTTCTGATTCAATTTGAAGTTCACCTTCACTTGAAACTCCTTTTACACTACACTTCTCGTTTCTATAGATGCATTGTCTGAGCAATAATTTCAGATTGAGATCACTGTTTCTATCTGGGGCATTCGTTAGGTTTGATCTGTTTTCAAAGAGAGAGGATACGACGGTGTCTAGGAGCGTGAAAAGTTCAGTATTATCGAGGTCAATTCCTATTTCTTCAAGTGAGCCCCGACCTTGAACCTCTGCAGTTGTCTTCGTGTTAATGCCTATTCCGAGAACGAGAGATTGTTCCTTGCCTCTTGAGAGAGATTGGAAAAGTATTCCTCCTGCTTTTTTCCATTGTTTAGATTCCCCATCTCTTACGAGGAGATCATTCGGCCACTTCACTCTAATGACATTCGGTTTAGGAGCCATCGATTGCAATAATGAAGCAATTTCAAGAGCAACTTGACATTGTAACTGCGATGAGATGTGAGGTATTTGGTTTGGATTGAGTTTCCAACTTCCCTTGAACGAGTCAAGATGGTCATCCCATGTTCGGCCATGACGCCCCTTTCCGTCGGTTTGAAATCTTGCCCGTAGTGAATCTCCTGGTTTGTAAGTGCCCTCTAACATTTCAGAGTTTGTCGATGGGATTGAATGCATCTGCTGTTTTTTAGATTTCAAGAAAGGATGCCATACGGCTAATACTTGGATGGTTTCATCATCATCAAATGTACGTTTTGAAACGGTTTGTGTTGCGAGCCCTTTTGAAAGGAGTACATCTTTCGAGCGATGCAATCCTATGTATTCTCTACACAAGATGAGAGCAATTCCTGTTGGGGAAATGAGGTGAAAGCGTCTCGTCATTTCCGCAAATTCGTTCAGCAATCCCGATGGATGTGTGTCGACCAATGCAGCGTCCTCCATCGGCCCAAGATACTCCTCAATTTCTTCGCTAGGAATGTAAGGCATGTTCCACACGACAAGATCGTAGGAACCTGGTTTCATCCACTGTGAATAAAATCCATCTTTGGCTGGACCAATGCCTCCTTCAGCCGATGCGATATGAAAGGTGTTTTCAAGAGCGTTAAATCGGGTTGCTGCAACAGCATACGGGTTGATGTCACATGCCTCTACTTCCCAACCCAAAGATGCTGCAAGAATCGACAAAGCCCCAGAACCGCTACCGATTTCAAGCAATCGTTTTTTACCAAACGGTGTAACTTTTTCAAGAACACCTGCGATGAGATCTGTATCCTCTCGAGGCGGATATACGGTTGGGGGTACTGTCAAGGAAAAATTCTTCCACTGAATTTCCCTTGATTCACCTCCTAACAATTCGATTTCTCGAAATGTTTTCTTTTCGTCAAACATTTTCCAATCGATTTACCCTAATGTCGGTATTTGATGAGGCTTTCCAACCCATTGAATGGCTGCAAACTCATCGGTAAGGTATATGAAGGGGTGGTAGTTCGCATTGAAAGCCCAAGAAGCAACGTTGGGCTCGTAGCTCAGTCAGGTAGAGCGTCGGACTTTTAATCCGATGGTCGCGGGTTCGAACCCCGTCGGGCCCGCCTGATGCGCTGCAGTACAACGTTGGGGCGGAGCGGGGTTGATTAGGATGGTAGTAAAGAGCGCAACAAAAAAGCGGTTAATTGAACTCGGAGTCTCCGATGAATTTGCCCATAAATTGGCTACGGACAGAAACATGGCTGACATTAAGGCAATGCCTGCTGACGACGTCGCAAAGATTCTCGGAATCGCAAAAGATAGCGAATCCTTCACCAAAGTTATGCAAATTATTGCTGAGCAAGGGAACCGACGTTCCCGCAATAAGCGAAGCAAGAAAATCACCATTTCCTCCAAAGCCATCGATGAGTTCGATCGTCCTGAGGCAACCAGTCGTTTCAACCCCCTAAACCACGAACTGGTCCCTCATCAGGAACTTCTCGGCGAGGCGAACATCAGCGAACAAGAACAATACGATTTGGAGAAAGAAGAACTTCTTCCTTGGGGTCTTGAAGAACTTGATGAAGACGGAAAACCACGTCTTGCAAAGGAACTTCTCCCGAAAGTATTGATTTCGGATCCTGTCGTTCAAGCCATCAAAGAGGCTTGCGAACTCCTCGACAATGCAACCCTTGCAGCAAACCCCGAACACCGCCCACTCGCAGCCGGTTGGATTGCAGACCGTGTTCTGAAAGTAAAGAGACATTCCAAATCTGCCGGTACAGCAGTTGCTTACCGACTTATTGTGGAGGGCAGCTGAGGCTGGAGTTGATATTATGCAAGAAATTATTGAATCATTTTTCAAAGAACGAAGCCTCGTAAACCATCAACTTGCTTCATACAATGACTGTATCCCCTCCACAGTCAACCAACTCTCTCGAATGGAGAAAATCATTCGTAACATCCGTGTCGGAACTGATGAAGAGATCATCGACGACCTCGGTGGCTACATCAAACTCGACGTTGCTGACCAAGAAATCGTCATTCGCTTGAAGGACATCAAACTGGGTGCACCAAATATTCGAGAAGCCAACGGTTCTTACCACCATGCTTCCCCTATGGAATGCAGACTTCGAAAGTTGACCTACCAATCCCCGGTCAGCATTGATTTCACAATCTATCGAAATGGCGTTGCCTCCTTCCCTGAAGAAGGTGTACAAGTCGGTTCAATTCCAATCATGGTTCGTTCCCAACGATGTCATCTTCACCCAAGCCACATCGCAGACGGCCGCACACTCGAGCCGAGTAAGTCAAGCGAAGATGCTGCTCTTCTTGCAGAACTTCTTCGCTCTCGTGGCGAAGATCCACTCGACCCAGGTGGCTATTTCATCATCAACGGTACAGAACGTGTACTGATTTCGATGGAAGATCTTGCTCCAAACAGAGTAACTGTTGAAATCAATAAGCGTACCGCAAAGCGTACAGAAGTCGCAAAGATTTTCTCACAGAAAAACGGTATGCGCAAACCACTCACCGTTGAAAAGCGACGTGATGGTATGCTCATGGTCAAAGTAAGCACTGCTGGTACAACNCCAATCCCAGTCGTTCTTCTCATGAGAGCCCTTGGAATCGAAAATGACCAAGAAGTATTCACTGCTATCTCGGGTCCTCAAGAGACATTCAAGTACATCGTAGCAAACATCAACGAAGTTAACGGTGATGAAAAGCAAGAAGGCGATTACGACGTAAAGAGTACTAACGAAGCCTACGAATGGTTGCAAAAGAAATTCGCCGCTGGACAACAAAAGGAATACCGTGAAGCACGAGTAAACCAACTCCTCGACAGAGAACTCCTTCCTCACCTTGGTGACCAAACTGAAGACCGAAAGAAGAAAGCTATCTTCCTCGGAAGAATCGTCCGACAAGTTCTCGAAATGGCACTTAATGACAAGGAACCAAACGACAAGGACCATTACGCCAACAAGCGTGTTCGACTCGCAGGTGACCTTATCGAGGATTTATTCCGTGTTTCATCCGGACAACTCGCTCGTGACTTGAAGTACCAACTCGAACGCCATCACAACCGTAAGAGAGAACTCAAGATTACTTCCTGTCTACGACCGGATGTTCTCTCATCTAAGATTCTCCACGCACTTGCAACTGGAAACTGGGTTGGAGGACGATCTGGTGTCAGCCAACTTCTCGACAGAACAACATACCTTGCATCTCTCTCTCACATGAGAAGAGTCACCTCTCCTCTTGTTCGAAGCCAACCTCACTTCGAGGCTCGTGACCTTCACCCTACTCAATGGGGTCGTTTGTGTCCTAACGAGACTCCTGAAGGACAGAATTGTGGTCTTGTTAAGAACGCAGCTCAAATGGTTGATATTTCAGAAGAAGTTGACCCTCATGAAGTACGTGAGCGTCTTGATGAATTGGATGTATACCAACCTGATGACTGGACTGACGGTGATAGAATTCACGTCAACGGTGATATCTACGGTATGCACAAGAAAGGTAAGAATCTTGTAAACCACTTCAAGAACGCACGTCGCCGTGGAACCATTCCTTCTGAAGTTTCCATCCGCCACGACCTTGAAAACCGTGACATTTTCATTAACACCGACAAGGGACGAATTCTTCGTCCACTGCTTGTATTGTATGACGGGACACCTCGTCTAGAAAACCATCACCTTGTCGATCTCGCTGCAGGTAACATCACTTTCAAAGATCTCGTCAATGATGGTATCGTCGAATGGGTAGATGCTGAGGAAGAAGAAGACCTCTACATCGCTCCTCGACCGTTTGTTCTTCCTGAATCTGTACCTGAAGGGAAATTCTCTGGCCGTCCAGTGACACACGAGAAGATTCGATGGGTCAACCTCGGTGAGCCAGGAAACACGCACGCAACTCTCGAAGCAGAAGTCCGAATGCCAAATGGGTCAATTGAAGTCGCTAAGCTCGAAGTTCCTCTCTTGTTTGGAGCAGAACACACTCACGTCGAAATCGATCCACAATTGGTTCTCGGTGTTTGTGCATCGCTTATCCCATACCCAGAACACAACTCAACGCCTCGTGTTACCGGTGGTACTGCAATGGTCAAGCAATCACTTGGTCTACCAAGCGCAAACTATCGTCTGCGCCCAGATACACGTGCTCACATCTTGCACTACCCTCATCGTTCAATCGTCCGTACTGACGCCATGAAGACGACAAACTTCGATGAACGACCTGGTGGTCAGAACTTCATCGTAGCAATCATGTCTCTACATGGTTACAACATGCAAGACGCTGTCATCATGAATCGTGCATCAGTCGATCGTGGTCTTGGACGCTCAACGTTCAACCGAACCTACAACGCAGAACGCCGTAGATTCCCAGGCGGTCAAGTTGAAGAGATTGAAAAGCCAGGAAACAAGCTTACTGAAGTCAAGGGATTGAAGCCTGCTGAAGCATACTTCCATCTCGAAGATGACGGATTGCCGCTCCCTGAGACATACTTGGAAGGAGGAAATGTCCTCGTTGGAAAGACAAGCCCACCTCGATTCCTCGAAGAATCGAACAGTGGAGCTTTCCTCATGGCTCAAGAACGTCGAGAATCATCCATGCTTGTTCGTCATGGCGAAAAAGGATGGGTCGACAACGTATATGTCACAGAATCAGACAACTCCGGTCGTCTCGTTCGTGTCATGGTACGAAGCCACAAGGTTCCTGAAGTTGGAGACAAATTCGCTTCCCGTCACGGCCAGAAGGGTGTTATCGGCAGACTCGTAGAGCCTGAAGATATGCCATTCACACAAGACGGTGTTGTACCTGATTTGATTATCAACCCTCACGCTATTCCATCCCGTATGACTGTAGCTCACGTTCTGGAAATGATCGGTGGTAAAGTCGGTGCTATGGAAGGACGTCGTATTGACGGTACTGCATTCCGTGGAGAAAAGGAAAGCAGCCTGCGTGACGGGCTTGTTCGTAACGGACTTGCTCACACCGGCCGTGAAATCATGGTCAACGGCGAGACTGGTGAATCATACCCTGCCGAGATTTTCGTTGGATGTATCTACTATCAGAGACTCCACCATCTTGTCAGTTCCAAGATTCACGCCCGTTCCCGTGGACGTGTTCAAATTCTTACCCGTCAACCAACAGAAGGACGTGCCCGTCAAGGTGGTCTACGATTTGGTGAGATGGAACGTGACTGTTTGATTGCACACGGTGCTTCAATGGTCATCAAGGACCGTCTGCTCGATGAGTCTGACGGAATTGACATGTTTGTGTGTGCTCAATCTGGGCACATTGCATGGTACGATCCAAAACGCCGAACCTACGTCAGTCCAGTTCATGGAGATGGTGCNGAAGTCTACAAGGTACAGACTTCATACGCATTCAAACTCTTACTGGATGAGATGAAGAGTCTCGGGGTTGCTATGCGACTAGAACTGGAGGACCGAAGATGAGCCGAAGAACGACACTAATCCCAAAGCGAATCGCACAGATTCGTTTCAGCCTGATGGACCCGAGTGAAATCCGTAAGATGTCATCCGTAGAAGTCAAGACTCCTGATACCTACAAGGATGATGGACGCCCATATAACCAAGGATTGATGGATTCCCACATGGGTGTTATCGAACCAGGTTTGGTATGTCCAACTGACAACTGTAAGTACGACGAATCACCAGGTCACTTTGGACACATTCAACTTGAACTTCCGGTCATTCACATCGGTTTCGTGAATCTCATCAAGACAGCTTTGAAGGCAACATGTAACTCTTGCAGTAACGTTTTACTTCACTCTGCAAAGGAAACACACCCTTCCAACCCTGAACTTTCTGAACAAGATTACTACCGATCTCGTATCCGTGATATCATCACCAAGCACGGTGTTGGTTCCACAGAATTTTCAAGTATTATCAAGGAAGTTGAAAAGATTGCATCTGCAAAGAATCGACGTACATGTATGCACTGCGGTTCTCTTCAAGGCGAAATCCGCCTCGACAAACCAACCACATTCAAGGAGAAGACCGAGAATGCAACAACTGGTGGAAAAGAGACAGAACGAAAGATGAACCCTCGTGACGTTCGTGAGTGGTTAGCAAGTATTCCTCCAGAACACTTGATCTTCATCGGAATGGACAAGCAGAACCGTCCTGAATGGACAGTTTTGAAGGTACTTCCAGTACCTCCTATTACTGTTCGGCCATCGATTACACTTGACAGTGGAGATCGTTCGGAAGACGATTTGACACACAAGCTTGTTGACGTTCTTCGTATCAACCAACGTCTGCAAGAGAATCGTGACTCTGGTGCACCTCAATTGATTGTTGAAGATCTGTGGGAGCTCTTACAATACCACGTAACAACATACTTCGACAACCAAACCTCTGGAATTCCTCCAGCACGTCACCGATCTGGTCGTACATTGAAGACTCTTACACAACGTCTCAAGGGTAAGGAAGGACGATTCCGTTCCAACCTATCTGGTAAGCGTGTTAACTTCTGTGCTCGTTCAGTTATCTCTCCTGACCCATACCTTGGAATCAACGAAGTTGGTGTCCCTAAGAAGGTTGCAAAGGAATTGACTGTACCTATTCGTGTTACTCTTCGTAACAGAGAGCAGATGCGTCAAATGATTCTACGTGGACCTGATGTACACCCTGGTGTTAACTACATTGTTCGTGGCGACGGTCGACGTGTTCGAATCAATGCTCGAAGCCGTTTGATTAACGCTGGTTTCCGATGTCACAATCCTGAGTGCCACTCTGGTGATGCTCTGAAGAGCCAGCCCTATCCTGGTCTACGTCATGACCTCAACGAAGTTCTCTTCGCTCCGAACTTCTTACCAGGTTTGGTTATTCGAGAAATTCAGAACCTTGAAGGAAGCGGTCTAGACGATTTGACTTACACTGTTGATGATGAAGCAACTCTTCGAAACCTTCGTGGTGAAGATGCTCACGGTCACCCATTGCCTGAAGATGATCCTCGTGCAGTTCTCCACTATCGATGGCTGCATGAACTCGGCCAAGCAGACAACCCTGATCCTGAACCATTCCCTGCGCATCTTGAAATCCGCTGCCCTCACTGTGGCAGTCCAGACGATGAATACGATATGCCAACACCTGTTGAAGACCGTCTTTCAACTGTTGACGTCCGTGGAAATCCAAAGCCTGGTATGCAAGTCGAACGTCACCTCATCGATGGAGACGTTGCAATTTTCAACCGACAACCGTCTCTTCACAGAATGTCGATGATGGTTCACGAAGTTCGTGTCATGGAAGGAAAAACGTTCCGATTTAATTTGGCTGTATGTACCCCTTACAACGCAGATTTCGACGGTGATGAGATGAACCTTCACGTTATTCAATCTGAAGAAGCTCGTGCAGAAGCTAAGATTCTGATGAGAGTGCAAGAACACATCCTCACACCTCGTTACGGTGGAGCAGTTATCGGTGGTATTCACGATCACATTTCTGGTGCTTATCTCCTATCACGTCCTGGAACAACCGTTCTCAAGTCCCATGGTCTTGAAATGCTCGGGAGTATCGACTATACTGGCAAACTGCCTGAAATTATCAAGGACGAGAATGGGAAGGATGCGTTCAGAGGTCACGACCTGATTTCTCTGATCATTCCTGACAACATCAACCTGCACTTCATGTCCAGAAGCCGTGACGAAGTTCACGTCCGCAACGGGAACGTAACGGGTACACTTGACAAGCGTGCAATTGGTGCTGAAGATGGTCGTTTGTTGGACGCTATTGTGCAAACAAATGGGTCCGAAAAGGGAGCCCAATTCCTAAACGAATTCACACGACTCTCCATTGCTGCCTGTACATCTCTTGGATTTACAACTGGTATCGATGACGAAGATTTGACCTCTGAAGCGCTCGCTGCTATTCATGCAGCAAACGCAGAAGCTGGTGAACTTGTTAACAAGGAACTTGAACACTTCCAATCCGCTAAGGGAGATCCTCGAAAGTACGAACCTCGTGCTGGCCGAACAATGCGTGAAACTCTCGAAGAGAACATCATGGTTATGCTCGATGAAGGAAAGCAAGCTGCTGGTGACGTGGCTAAGAACGAGTTGAACCAATCCGGTTCAACCAATGCTGCAGTTAACATGGCAATCTCTGGTGCTCGTGGTTCAATGGATAACCTGAACATGATGGCTGGTTCGATTGGACAAGCAAAGGTTCGTGGAAAGCGTCTCGAACGTGGATACGATGACCGTGTTCTTCCTCACTTCAAGCGTGGAGGCCGTGGTGCAGAAGACCGTGGATTCATCTCCGGTTCTTTCAAGCGTGGACTTGAACCAACAGAGTTCTTTATGCTCTCTGTTTCAGGAAGAGAATCTCTGGTTGATACAGCGGTTCGTACTTCTAAGTCTGGATACATGCAACGCCGATTGATTAACGCTATGGATGATTTGAAGGTTTTCAACGACGACATGCTCTCTGTTCGAAACACTGCAAACCGTATTATCCAATTCTCCTATGGAGAAGATGGAATTGACCCAAGCCGTGGTGTCCACGGATCTGCTTTCAACATCGATGTTATCATCGATGGTGCTCTTGGTACTGATGGAGTAACAGTCGTTACCCGTGAAAGTCTAGAGCGAGAAGAGCGTGAAGAGGATCTTGGTGCATGGGACGACGAGTCTACTGAGGTCGATTACGATGGAGGTGACAACTGATGGTCGTTAAGAGTGCAACCAAGAAGAAGCTCATGGATTTGGGCATTGCAGAAAACTTTGCTCACACACTAGCAAACGATCGTAAGTGGGATGATGTAAAGATCCTTACTGCACAAGAAATCGCTCAGATTTGTGAAACCGATTCAGAAACCTCTGCCACAATTCGTGGAACAATTGACGGTGCAATGAAGAAGAACCGCGCAAGCGGCTCTGAAGCGACAGGTCCAGTTACTCAAGTTCGTAAGATGCGTGCTAGAGGAACTCGTACACGTTCTCGTGCAAAGACTGCAGTTGATCTCGATATCTATAACGTCGAAAAGAAACTCCGTTCTTTTGATGACGAACTCGCAGACGACAAGGTTTTCCAAGCACTTCATGCAGCAGTCGATGATATGGGTACAAACCGCTTCAGCGGTAAAATCATTCACGACATGACTCTTGCAATCCACAAGCGTGGGCTAAAGAAATTGACGAAGAAGCAGGCCGCTGCTGTAATCAACGACGCATTCAATGCTCTGGACAAAGCCAGTATCGATCCATTCGAAGCTGCAGGAATTATTACTGCTCAATCCATTGGAGAACCTGGTACACAGATGACCATGCGTACGTTCCACTATGCGGGTGTTGCGACTGTCAACGTTACACAAGGTCTACCTCGTATCATTGAGATTGTCGATGCTCGTAAGGTACCAAGTACGCCTACAATGATTATCCGTCTAATGCCTGACAAGAACACCCCTGAAGAAGCACAGAAACTTGCTGCTTCTCTGGAAATTACAACTACTGCAAACATTGCTCAAATCGAGACTGACGTTGCTCAACGACGACTTGTTCTCAAACTGAACAAAGGAAATCTCAAGCAAAAGAACATGACTGGAATGGAAGTCAAGGACAAACTTGAGCGAGCACTTCGTCTCTTTGTACAAGCTGATAAGGAAAAGAATCCAGGCACACTTACCATTATTCCTGGTGTTCATAACGAAGAAGACCTTGCGGAATTGCAAGATAATCCTCCTTCCTATACCATGCTTCTACAACTCGAAGAGAAGATTCGTGACATGCGTCTGAAGGGTATCCCAAGCATCGAGCGTGCAAACGTGCAATACGATGACAAAGTTGGGGAATACTACCTCTCAACCATTGGTTCAAATCTATCTCGAGTGAGTGAAATTGAATCGATTGATCGTTCTCGCACCTACACGAACAACATTATCGAGATCTTCAACTATCTTGGTATTGAATCTGCTCGTCAAGCAATCATTAACGAACTTGAAGCAACTCTGCTCAGTGCTCGTCTTGAAGTCGACGTACGCCACCTTCTCATGGTTGCAGACGTCATGACCTCTGAAGGTGAAGTACGTGCGATTGGCCGACACGGTGTTTCAGGAACCAAGCACAGTATTCTTGCTCGTGCAGCTTTCGAAGTTACTGTCAACCACTTGCTTAAGGCAGGTATCATTGGTGAAACAGACCGTCTTACCGGTGTTGCAGAGAACATTATCGTTGGACAACCAATCTCCCTGGGTACAGGTAGTGTTGAGTTGTTCTACATCCCTGAAGAATGATTTCAACCATGAGAAACACATGTGGAGAATGGAGGAAGTAAAATGGATCTAAGCCGACAATTAAAGACAGCAATAACAACTGGTAGCCTACTATTTGGACAACGACAAACGCTCGCTGCTTGTGCACGAGGGGATGCAAGATTGGTAGTCATTGCTGCCAATTGCCCACCAAAATACATCGATGACCTTCGGGCAAAACACCCTGAAGTGACAGTGCATCAAGCACATATCGTCAACCGTGACCTTGGTGTTGCATGTGGTAAGCCATTCAGTATCTCAACNCTCTGCATCATCGATGCAGGTGATAGTGAATTGCTTCAACTCGATGACAATATGTCTTGATTTGTCTACTCGACAAATGAAAGGCTTGATGTCTGTAAAGGACATGGGTTGAACATGCGCACGCATTTTAATGCAGCAACAGCCCTACTTTTGACAGCCTTGATGCTGACATCGCTTTTTGCAATTCAACAACCAGCTCCGGCTGAAGAGTTAGAAGAAGAATCAAATCCCAATGAACCACTGTTTACTTCAGGTCGCTCTTCGAGTGCTTCTATTCTGGCCTCAGGAAGTGGTGCAAATAACGAATTTGGTGACCACATTGAGGCTCTTCCTAGGGGTGGATGGGTTATTGGTTCAGAATTCAATTCAACTCTAACATATGGGACAAAAACACTCAATCCCACTTCACCTTATCGCCAAAACAACGGGCTTGGAGAGTTCTTCCTTGGTATCATGAATGAGCAGGGTGCTTGGACAAATCTTGTTGGTGCTGATCATAACTACGGGAGCGGTGGACTTTCATTCATATCAGATGTTACAATCGGAATGGCAGGAGAAATCTTTGTTTCAGGATACTTCTACGGCGAAATTGCCTTTGGCCCTCCTAATCCGAATACACTGATTTCCAACACAAATTCTGGTTTCCATCTTGAAGGGTTCATTGCTAAAGCGGATCCAACAGGTAATTGGATGTGGGCAAAAGGATTCAGTACCTTAGTTAATGGAACTGGAGAGAATAGCCGCACGACGAGCATACAGGTCGACATGATGGGTGATCTATTCGTTACTGGAACGTTCCAAGGAGAAACTGATTTTGGTGGTATAAGTCTCAATGCTACAACCCAAGACATCTTTGTTGCAAAATATGACGGAAATCAAGGCACTCTTAACTGGGTCATCTATGGTGGAGGCATTGGTACAGACAGCGTTTTCGATATGGCGATTACTCCGTCAAATGGTGTTAAATTAGCTACTGCCACCAACAGTATGTCTCAATGGGGCACAAATAATTACGTTGCAGTAGGGCTTGCAGATGCAGTTATCGTCGAAATCGACGCTAATGCTGTAGTCTTAGGCACAACCGGAATGGGCACACCCAATCAAGAAACTCTGATTTTGCAGATGAGAATTGATGGAAGTGGTGACACCTACCTTTCAGGAACTTTTGGGGGAACTCTATCAAGCAGTGGTTGGACAGCAACCGCTGCTTACGGTGGCAATGATATTTTCATTGCTAAGAGTGCCACAAATCAAGCAAACAGTTGGGCAACTGTTTCGGGCACGAGTTCAACAGATCAACCTCAAGGGCTTGCAATCACTTCAAACGGCGGAGTTGTCTTTGGAGGTTTCCTCACTTCCACGTTCTATGCTGGTTCGAAATCACTCTCAAATCAGAATGTTGACGGATTTGCCGTAGGCCTTTCACCTAATGGTGCGGTTGATTGGATTGAGCGTATTGGAGGTTCAGGATATGACTACGTATTCTCTATGACATCGAACAGTTCTGATTATATTGGATTGGCAGGGTCGTTCACAGGCTCTATGACGCACAAAGGTAAACAAATTTCTTCTGGTGGAAACTATGACGTCTATTCTTGGGTCTTTGATCCTTCATCTCTCAAAGATACAGACGGTGACGGAGTCTTAGATTCAGCTCCTGATAATTGTCCAACTGTTCCTAATTCAAATCAAGCAAACACAGATGGTGACTCAGAAGGAGATGCTTGTGATTCAGATGATGATAATGATGGATTGACAGATAACTTCCCAGATAATTGTCCTCGTGGTGGTGAATTCAACTGGACCAGTTCCCGTGATTTCAACGATCCTGCTTCTTCAACAGATTGGGATAATGATGGATGCAAAGATGATTCAACTGAAGATACTGATGACGATAATGATGGAGTTGCAGATGGAGTTGATACATGCCCACGGACAAGTTATTCTCCACCACGCCCATCATGGGTCTCAGATTCGGCAACAGATATCGATGGTGATGGTTGCCGTGATTCCGACGAAGACACAGACGATGATGGAGATGGGTTTGAAGACGCAGCAGATGATTGTCCAACAGTCATAGGAACCTCGACGATGGGTACAGACGGTTGCCTCGACTCAGATGGTGATATGTGGTCAGATACCACTGATGACTGTCCAAACGAAGCTGGAAATTCTACTGCAGGTGGTCTAAACGCCTGTCCAGATGCCGATGGTGATGGCTGGGCGGATTCAATTGATGATATGCCAAACGACCCAACCGTTTGGAGTGATTCAGATGATGATGGCTATGGAGATAACCTTGGCAGCACTCCTGCTGACGCTTGTCCAGATACTCCAGGGACATCTACAGTAGACCGATTTGGTTGTGTTGATGCTGATGGTGATGGACTCTCTACTCCTACTGCAGGATGGGGTGTTGACAGTGGAGCAGACGCCTTCCCGAGTGATGCCACACAATGGTCAGACTTCGACGAAGATGGCTTTGGTGACAACTATGCAAACGGAACCTGGTTTGACCGACCTGAGAATTGGGTTGGAGTACTCATCTCCGGAGCAACAGACCAAGACGCATGTCCAATGCAGCCTGGTACGAGCTGGCAGAATGGAATTCTTGGCTG
>QQSG01000061.1:9233-11799 GCA_003602665.1 Candidatus Poseidoniales archaeon | reverse complement strand
GATGGCTATGGTGACAATCAGTCTGGTGTCAATCCTGATGGTTGTGTGAACATTGCTGGAAATTCAACCATTGATCGCTTGGGATGTACTGATACCGATGGCGATGGGCGCTCAGATCCTGAACTCTCTTGGACGGTTGTCAATGGTGCAGATGAGTTTAGACTTGAATCTACACAATGGTTTGATACCGATGGAGATGGATATGGAGATGAGCTCAGTGGATTCGAAGGTGACAGTTGCCCCGAAGTCTCAGGATATTCTGACCTCGATCGATTTGGATGTCCTGACACAGATCGGGATGGATATTCAGACCCAGATGCAAACTGGACGCTCGCTGATGGAGCAGATGCATACATCGATGATCCGTTTACACACGTCTTCGTTGAACCAGAGCCAGTCAAATCAGACGAAGAGAACTTCTTTGTCAGTCCAATCATGCTCGTCGTGTATGGTCTCGTAGTTCTTGTTCTCGCAGGATTAGGTTTCATGATGACTCGAAACAGAGATGATGTTGTGAAACAAGTTCCAAATGTTGCTATGCATCAACCAATGCAACAGCAAGTGGTTATGCCAGCAGCTCAACAGAACCCGTATGTTCAACCGATTCCAACTCAAACCTATGCACAAGTTGCAGTTGCACCACCAGTGCCTCAACCTGATCCTGCAAGAGAATACTACAACGGTCTCATCGCTCAAGGCTATCCTTCAGAATCTGCTGCAAGTTATACTGCACAGTACTTCCCTGGATTCCAAGCTTGACCTTCTGGTTGGAGTGACACATTCAAGACTCGACGATTGGTCAGTTGTTCATGGGCACCCTTGAATCACTCACTTGGGTTCGTCGTTTTCTTGACGAAACACCAGGTGATTCAGAAATTGGCGGACGTCCGCGTCAAGTCCCACAAGCCTGCTGGTCTCGAGTAGAACCTACTCCTGCACCAAATCCTGAATTGCTTCTTACTTCTTCTGAAATGGCAACGCAATTGGGTCTCAAAGCCTTAGATGAGGTCGTACTTGGAGGAGGCAAAGTCGTTGATGGAATGGTTCCCTATGCACAGCGCTATGGAGGCCACCAATTCGGTAATTGGGCTGGACAACTCGGTGACGGCAGAGCGATTACCCTCGGTGAGGTTCAATTGCCCGATGAAGTTCTCGAATTACAACTAAAAGGTGCTGGTTCCACTCCATATTCCCGGTTTGCAGATGGAAAAGCAGTCCTCAGATCTTCGATTCGTGAATTCTTGTGCAGTGAAGCAATGTATCATCTTGGTGTTCCAACAACACGAGCACTTTCTCTGGTCTCGACGGGTGAAATGGTTCTGCGAGATATGATGTACGACGGTAATCAAGCACATGAACCGGGTGCAGTTGTTTGCAGAGTTGCTCCAAGTTTCATTCGCTTTGGAAGTTTTCAAATCCATTCTGCTTTGGGCGACATACAGACGCTCAAGACCTTACTGGAACACACCGTGAAACATCACTTCTCTGACCATAACATTACGAATGATTCTGGTCGAGTAAAATGGTTAACTCATGTAGCAGAACAAACGGCTTTGATGATCTCTCACTGGATGCGTGTTGGTTTTGTTCATGGGGTTATGAATACAGATAATATGTCTATCCATGGCCTTACAATCGACTATGGTCCATATGGTTGGCTGGAAGATTATAATCCAGGATGGACACCGAATACAACTGACTTACGCACTCGACGCTATCGATACGGACAACAGCCCCAAATTGGTGCTTGGAATGTGGCTCGTTTGCTCGAAGCCATGGTTCCACTTATGGATGAACCAGAATTATTGCATGATGTACTGGATGGCTATACGGACGCTTACTCCAAGTTCCAAAATGAAATGTGGGCATCCAAACTCGGGTTAGATGAATTCAGGAGCGATGATGAATCATTAATCCGAGATCTCAATGAATTGCTCCAAAAAGTCGAAACAGATATGACGTTATTTTTCCGATTGTTGTCATCCATTCAAGAACCATCTGTTCTTTCATTGTCTGATGCCTTTTACGATACGAGCACTATTCCAAAGGATGAATGGAATGCTTGGCTTTCAACATGGTGGAATAGAGTCAATTCGAATCCAGATAGAGGTGAGATGCTTTCCGCTAACCCAAAGTATGTTCTAAGAAACTGGATGGCACAGTTAGCCATCGAGGCAGCGGAATTAGGAGATAATTCCATTTGTGAAGAACTCTATATATTGCTCAAAAATCCATATGATGAACAAGTTGAATTTGAACAGAAGTGGTTCCAAAAGCGGCCAGAATGGGCACGTCATAAAGTAGGCTGCTCAATGTTATCTTGCTCAAGCTAAGGGACTTTGAAGGCGATTTGATCCTCTTTCATAGAGGAACTGCTATGAGTGAACGAAGTTCACCACTGTTTAATGAAGATTCGACTCCACCAATTTCTCTCAAAATGTGGAGAGTTTTCTTCCAAAGGCGATGTCAAAAAGGCCATATGGGATGGGGATGTGACTGTAAATGATTCAATCGTCAAGAATATTGCTTACGAATTCAACCCTGCAAAACGCTCAGTGAAATACAG
>QQSG01000061.1:0-9170 GCA_003602665.1 Candidatus Poseidoniales archaeon | reverse complement strand
TATCTGTTCGCGATTGAATTCACAGGAACTTGAACTCAACAAGACTTCTGTGTATGAACTCTTTCGAGATGCAGTTGAGCCCTCTGTCTATGAGACTCTGGTCACCGTTGGAAGACTTGATGAAGAAACAACAGGATTTCTTTTGGTTACAACTGATGGTAAATTAGTCCATTCAATAACCGATCCGAATAAGAAAATAAGGAAAACGTATCGGGTTGAAACCGAATCCAAAATCACTGAACAGCAACTTGAATCGATACGAAAAGGTGTATCTGTTTCCGTTGTAGAATATGGTTCACGTGAAGAGTTTAGAACCCGTCCTGCCATCATTGAATTAGAGCATAAATCATGCGCCATACTCACCATTGATGAAGGTAAGAAGCGTCAGATTCGAAGAATGTTCACATCACTTGATAATCATGTCACTCAATTGCATCGACTTGGCACTGAAGGTATGCANTTAGACGATTTTAACCTCGATGAAGGAGAGTTTTGCACCGTCACTCGTGATGAAATTAATCAAGCCATTTTCTCATGAACGATATGTCTTATTCGATTAGAATACTTTGTTCCAAAGATCGATAGAATATCGTATTCCTATGATGAAAAGAATTGCTACAAAGACTTGCATGATGCGCTGTTCTGAAATCTTAGCGATTCCTACTCGGGCTCCAGTATTAGCCGCTAAGATGACTACAAATGGTAATGCGAGAATCAACATGATGTTTGATTCAAGAACATCCCATTGCGCTTGATTCAAAGCGAATAAATGAGCGATAATGGAGAGAGGAATGACACACATCATGAAGTGGAGACTGGTTCCAATTGCTTTACGTGATGGAAGTGAGCCGTATGCTCTGAGTACTGGCACGTAAATTGCACCCGCTCCTATTGCAAGAACGGATGACAACATTCCACCAATTCCAACACCGATACGCAAAGGTGTTTTTGCTGCATTCTCCTCTGTTGAATCGTTTTTACTACGAGTGCGTAGAGTTTTGATAATTGCCCACGTAACAAAAATCAGGCTTAAGATCTTGAATAACACGTCAAATGAGCCGCTCAAGGATGCTACTATGAGTACGCCTAACATCGCTCCAGGAATAGCTCCTAGCAGGCCTTCCTTGAGGCGTAGATCCGAATAAAAACCCTCTTTTCGATGGCGTAATCCAGAGCCATATGCTACAGTGCCGGATAAACCGAGTGAAACGATGAGTAAAGCTCCATCAATTTCCCATCCTGCTCCATAGTGAAGAAGTGGAGCAAAAAGCAACCCTCCACCCAATCCAAGCGGGGCAAATAAGAACCCAATAGACGCACTGCCAAGCAAGACAAGGGCTATTGTCAAGGCGTCCATGCTTGTTGGATATTGTTTCTGCATATCATATCAACGGAGTTTTGCTATACTTTGATATGGTTTGAGCCTGTGCGAAGAGTATGTCTGCAATGATAATAGGTTTAGTTGTTGGAGGATTCGTCCTTCTCGTGTTTTTAATTTGGTTCTTTTCAACATGGAATCGATTGGTTCGACTAGAAGAGAATGTAAACAAATCATGGGCAGATATCGATGTTTTGCTCAAGCAACGTTACGATATGATCCCAAACCTACTTGCAACTGTTAAAGGATATGCAGCACATGAAAAAGAAATTTTTGATGCCTTTGCTGTGGCAAGACAAGCAGCAGCAGGTGCATTAGCTCAAGGAGATGTCAAAGGCGTTGGCGCTGCAGAAAGCTCACTTGCTGGGCTTATTCCGCGAATCAACATGGTCGCTGAGCAATATCCTGACTTGAAAGCAAATGAAAACTTCCTTGATCTTCAAAGACAACTCGTTGCTCTTGAAAACCAAGTCGCTGATCGAAGAGAATTCTATAACGCATCGGCTACAAACTTCAATGCAGCTATTCAGATGATTCCTACAAATATCGTTGCTGGAATAAAAAGCTGCATTCGCAGAGACTTATTCGAAGTGAAAGGAATCGAGCGAGAGAACGTCAAAATCTCCTTCTGAGTACTAGGATTCAACAAATCAACTCGAGTTGATTGTATGGAGAGTCATCGATGTTCCTCGTAATAGGCCACAGTTCTCTTGCCATCGAGTTGGCTCGTTGGTGTTCTAAAAGACGACTTACAAGAATCGTTGGGCTCGCAACTGAGATGGGAATCGTTGATGACGTTGGTGAATGCGAAGTACTGCCGCTTCCTTCTCCAATGCTTGCGACTGACTTGCCAGACAGTGGGCATCATCCAACGGCAGTAATCCTTGTCGATGCTAATGTGTTGAGTGATTCCATACCTTTGCTTGCTCTTCGAGGCCGATGGCCAGATGTCCCTCTTTTGACAACCGAAGCAGAAGGCATTGACGATTCAGTTGATGGTATTGATACGAATGAAATCATTGCTGCTGCTTATCGAGAAAAGATACGTGCTTGGGAGCGTCATGCTGGTGCAAAGGTTCTCGAAACTTATCTCAAGGGCTTACCAAAAGAGTCCAACATTGCAATCTTTTGTCACGACAATCCAGATCCTGATGCTTTAGCATCAGCCCTTGCCATGGAGGCGGTCTGTGCCACACTTGGCCACATGCCTACAATTTACCATGGAGGCCAGATTGAACATCAACAAAATCAAGCAATGGTTCGTCTTCTTGACATTCCTCTTCGACGTATCATTCTCGACTGGGAACTGGATGATGTTCTCAATGGAGCCGATTGTATCGTAACTGTTGATTTCCACCAACCAGGGGCCAATAATATCTTGCCAGAAGAATGTGTACCTCATATCATCATCGATCATCATAGTTCGGATAAGCCTGTTTCAGCAGATGTTGCTTTTCTTCGCCCAGAGTATTCAGCAACATCTTCTCTAATTGCTAATCTACTAATGAATATGAGTGTCGATATGACATCACGTCTCGCAACCGCCCTCTCATTTGGTATCCGCACAGACACGCTCTCATTCACACGTTCGTTCAACCCTGTTGATTTACGTGCATTGATGTGGTTGAATACATGGGTTGACTCTGAACTTTTAACCTCTATAGAAGCGCCACTAAAGAATCAATATACTCTTGAAACCTTTACCCAAGCATTAACAAATAAGGTCCATGAAGGAACACTCATTTTAGCACCTATTTCAAATCTCAAGAGCCGAGATGACCTTTCTCAAGTTGCTGACTTCTTGTTCGCTACAAAAGAAACAGAAGTCGTCGTTGTGTATGGGATTCAACGAAACAAAGTCTTGCTTTCCGCACGTAGCCGTAGAGAAAATCTGCATTTAGGTTTGTCATTATCCAAACATTTTCCTAATGGACAGGCAGGAGGTCACAAAGGACTTGCTGGAGGTCAGATCTTGTTGGAGTCCCTTGGTTTTGAGGAATTTGCTGATATCGAATCAAAAGGAGATGAAATTATCAATGCTATGGCAGACCATCTCCGAAATATCTTTTCTAAGGAGGATTTGTCATGACCTCTTCTACTCCATACATCGATGTAACCCCTACATTGAGATTACTCGGAACTGCTCATGTAGCAACTGCCTCTGTTGAGGCTGTAAAATTGCAAATATCGGAATATCAACCAGATGTTGTTGGTGTTGAATTGTGTAAATCAAGGCACGATGCACTGGTTGAAGGGCGCCGTCTCGACAAGGAAGGCCTGTTAAGAGTCATCAAAGAAGGAAAAGCCCCTATGGTTCTGATGCAAGCGATGCTAAGTGCTGAACAAAGGAGAATGGGACTCAATGAAGGTCAAGAACCAGGTGCTGAACTTTTGGCTGCAGTTGAAACAGCCAAGGCTGCGAATATTGAGGTTGCCCTTGTTGACAGAGACATACAAATTACGATGAAGCGTGCATGGAAGAAAATGAAGTGGAGAGAGCGTTTTCGACTTCTCTTTTCTCTTTTTGGTGATGATGAAGAACTTGAGGAGGATGTGGACCTCGAAGAATTACTCTCTGATTCCGACCTTCTTTCCTCGATGATGGATGAGCTGAAAGAATTTTCACCAGGTGCTGGAGAAGTACTCATCGATGAACGTGATCGATACATTGCTGAAAAAATCATGAAATCAAAAACTGATGGAAAGATGTTGGTTGTTGTTGGAGCTGGACATCTGAAAGGGATTTCCCGTACTCTCAAAGAGTATGTCCCACTCAATGATGCTGAGATGGCCGAATTATCAACAGTTCCTAAGAGAGGCCTTGTGGGCAAGATTCTTCCGTTTGCCATACCCCTTATCGTGATGGGTCTTGTTGGTTTTTCACTCTGGAATAATGATTCAATTGATATTGTTAAAATGCTGACCATTTGGACACTATTCAATGCAGTGTTTGCTGCGATTGGTTGTATTATCGCTCGAGGACATCCACTTGCTATTCTTACTGCAGCATTGGCGAGTCCAATCACATCGCTTAATCCGGCTTTAGCTGCTGGCTGGTTTGCAGGATATGTTCAACTTAAAATCGCAGAACCAACTGCAGAAGATCTTCAACAATTCCTCAAGGGTACTTCAATCGGTGGATTCTGGAGTAATCCCGCAGGACGAGTTTTATTGGTTACAGCTTTAACGAATTTAGGCAGTATGCTCGGAGCATGGTTTGCTGCAGCTGGTTTTATTGGTAGCGGTGTGAATTAGTCCATTTTTCGCATCACAGAAAGTAAGTCAGTATGTGCTTGCACATCATGAACTCGAAGCCAATCAATGTTTTGTTGTTGTGCATAAGCGGCAACCCCAAGTGTTCCATACAAACGGTCTTCTGATTGTTCATGCCCTGTGATTTGACCGATCATAGATTTTCGAGATACGCCCCAAAGTATTGCTAAATTATGTTCTCCACGAAGGGTTTCGTGCGCCTTGAGTAACTCGATATTGTGTTCAAGAGTTTTTCCAAAGCCTATGCCAGGGTCAAGACAAATCAGTTCTGAAGGATGGCCTGCGTCGATAAGTTCTGAGGCCTTTTGATGAAGCTCAGCACATACCTCTTCAACGACGTTGGAATAAATGGGATTTGATTGCATTGTTTTGGGGTCTCCAAGCATATGCATAATGCAGACTGGAACTCCCGTGTCGAGTACAAGCTTCTTCATAGCAGAATCTCTTAATCCAGATACATCATTGATCATCGAAGCACCTGCTTGAATCGCTTTTCTTGCAACTTCAACATTCCTTGTATCAATAGAAATCTGAGGATTATCAATTTGATCACAAAGGCCCTGTATAATCGGAATTACCCTTTGAATTTCTTCTCTTATGGTGACCGGTTCTGAACCCGGCCGCGTACTCTCTCCGCCAATGTCAATAATCTGAGAACCGTTTTCAATCATAGAAATTCCATTTGAAATTGCTTCATCTACGGTTGCTTGCCTTGAGGGGCTATGGAATGAATCTGGTGTAGCATTTAGAATGCCCATTATCCCGGGTCCATGTGCTTCCCGGCGGAGAGAAAAGGGTCGAGATGTTTTGGGCATTAGGCATCCGATAACGGATGGATTCATAAGGGCTCATGCTCAAGGGATTTGCATGTCCGAGTTAGAAAGCAACCCTTCTATGAGTGGACATGACGATGTCGGTGTCGAGTCAAACATTAGTGAAGCTCACATTGAGTTAGCTGAGCGCCTCGCATTGCGGATGAACATTTTTGATAAACCTGCAATCTTCAATATGCTCTCAAGCCGAGCAAAATGGGGTGCTGGAATCATTACTGTTTCACTGCTTTTTTGGTGGCTACTCATCAGTTCTGGTTCAGACAACATGGACGATGGTGTCTCCAAATTCCTTGGTCTTGACTTCAATGAAGTCGCCTTGTTGGTCATGGCTTTAGCATTCCTTTATTCCGTATTTGGAGATTTCAGCAGGGAACTTGGTTCACTTGTACCTTCGATTATTTCCGGGGTGATGATCATCTTTGTCGCTTTGTATGTCGGTGAACCAATCGTTACTGCTCTTCTCTCCGATACACTAAGTCTTGAATCAGGACTGTGGAGAACAGGTCGATTGTCACTTGTTTCGCTTGGTGTCATCTATGGTGGCCATCTAATAGTGGATGCATCTCTTCTTCTTTGGTTACGACGATTCCTCGAAGCACATGAGGACATTGAATTGACGCCTCCATCTCGCACCTCAGAAGCGAGTCAGATGCCTAACTTAGATGATTGAACCTCACCATTCATGAATGATGTCTGCAAGGCCGCTTTATGTCCGAACATGGTGTCACAATTCTACGTCTCGGTTATCGTCTTGGGAGAGACCCAAGAATCACAACGCATCTTGCCCTTGTTGCTCGTGCACTTGGTGCGCAAAATTTCCTTTTTTCTGGAGATGAAGACAAGAAGATGCAAGAAAATATTTCATCAGTGAATCAACGATTTGGCGGAGATATGGAAATCAAGCATATCAAAAGTCCAATGGCTTGGTTACGTCGTTTTGTCACTCAAGGAATCGATGGTAATCCTCCTGGTGTAGCAGTTCATCTGACAATGTACGGTGCTTCTTTCAGAGACGTAACTCCGACCATTCGGCGTGATCGCCCTCTTGTTGTTATCGTCGGAGGGGCAAAAGTTCCGTCTGATGTGTTTCAGATATCTCAGTACAATCTTGCAGTTGGAAATCAACCCCATTCCGAAGTAGCGGCATTGGCTCTATTCCTCGATGGATGGTATGGTGCTGGAGCGATTGAAAGAAAGCTCGAGGGTGGCGAATTAATCATTAATCCAAGTCTAACTGGAAAGGACGTTTTGGATACTCGTTCAGAGTAATTTCCGTTACGATTTCCCTTGGAATCCGAACCCAAGCATTATGGATGGTCTTTTTCGACAAATGCTGATGTCGAGGGGCGTACGCGTGGGTTCTGGCTTTGCCCCGGGCTCATTTAATCGAGGTGTGGAGTCTCCGCCTCGTTTTACCGATGCTGCTGATGCTCTTCTCGACAAATCGGCACTTCCAAAAAGAGCGTCTGGAGAAGGACTTCTCCTTCTGGCGGATGGAGGTCGATTTGAAGGAACGCTCTTCGGAGCAGAAGGGTTTGGAGAAGGCGAACTCGTCTTTACGACAGGCATGATGGGGTATCAGGAATCACTAACAGATCCATCATGGGCGGGACAGGTCCTTACATTCACTTACCCGCTTATCGGTAATTATGGAATACACCTCTCAAAATCTGAATCTCGTGCTGTGTGGCCGAAGGGTGTTGTTGTACGTCATGCAATGAATGACCCCGACCATCGGGATTCAGCAGGTACTGTTTCAGAATTACTTCAAGCCCACAGTGTGCCTGGAATAGAAAATGTAGACACGAGAGCAATTACACGCCGAGTTCGCGAACTAGGAACGGTACTGTGCATCTTTGGACCAAAGGAACTTGAACTCGAAATGAAGCAGAGACTCAAGGAAATGACATCTCCCGAGTTAGAAGACCTTGTCGACATGGTTTCCATCGATGAGCCAGTCTTACTCAATCCAGGGGCTTGTGATGATCTTGGTCAGCCATTGCCCCGAATAGGGGCATTGGATTGTGGTGTGAAGTATAATATTCTTCGAAACTTATGCAAACGATTCGAAGTTGTATGGTGTCCTCCAGACACATCTTTTGAAACACTCCAAGGGTACTCAATTACTGCCTTATTTTGTTCGAATGGGCCAGGTGACCCTGCTCATCCTGGGAAAGCAACGAATGCAAGATACACACTTGCACAGGCTGTATCATCAGGTATGCCAGTGATGGGAATTTGTCTTGGGCATCAATTAATGGGGCTTGCATCAGGATTGAAAACATACAAAATGAGGTATGGACATCGAGGGGCAAACCAACCAGTCGTTGATCTTAAGACTCAACGTGTCTGGATTACATCACAAAATCATGGATTTGCAGTAGCTGATCCAACCAACGGAATGTTGGCTGCTCATCCAAGTGGAGCCACATCCCCAGAAGCTGAAAATCTTCATGGCTATGATGTTGAAGTTCGATACATCAATGCGAATGACAAAACGGTGGAAGGACTTGATGTCCTTGGCCGTCCTTGTTTTACTGTACAATTCCACCCTGAAGCGTGTCCAGGTCCTCATGATGCCGAACCGCTCTTTGACCGCTTCAGAGAACTCGTAGATGCTCATTTGAGAGGTGAATCCTGATGCCTCGCAGAGATGATTTGAACACAATTCTTGTCCTTGGGTCTGGTCCAATTAAGATTGGACAAGCCGCAGAGTTTGACTTCTCAGGGTCTCAAGCAGTACGGGCTTTGCGGGAGGATGGATACGAAGTGATTCTTGTCAACTCGAATCCTGCTACAATTCAAAATGATCCTGAAATGGCGGATCGGGTATACATCGAGCCATTGTTGCCAGATACTGTTCGTAAAATCTTGGAGATCGAGCGGCCCGATGCATTACTCGCTGGAATGGGTGGTCAAACTGCATTGAATATTGCCAGTGAACTTGCTCACGATGGAACTCTTGAGAAACTCGGTGTCGAACTCATAGGTTCTGATTTGGATGCAATCGACAAGGCAGAGGACAGAGACCTTTTCAACAAAGTTTGTGAATCCATCGACCTTCCTATATCCGAAGCGATTGCCTGTAATACGATGGATGAGGTGATTAAAGCCGCTGAAGAGATTGGTTCTTGGCCTATCTTGATACGACCTGCATTTACTCTTGGTGGTCTTGGCGGTGGTACTGCCTTCGACCTTGGACAACTTGTTGAGATTGCCACTCTTGGGCTTCGTAATTCACGTATTAGCCAAGTTCTCATCGAAGAATCAATCTTAGGATGGCAAGAACTCGAATATGAAGTTATGAGAGATGGTTCCGATAACGCAACCATCGTTTGTACAATGGAAAATATCGATCCAATGGGCGTTCACACAGGTGAGTCTGTTGTTGTTGCTCCACTTCAGTCGTTTTCTGATTCAGATCATCAAGAACTTCGAGACAAGGCACTCGCTCTGATTAGAGAACTCAACATCAAAGGTGGATGCAATGTGCAATTTGCATACAATCAATTCACTGGTGAAATTAGAGTTATTGAAGTGAATCCACGTGTCTCTCGTTCCTCTGCTCTCGCATCTAAAGCAACAGGATATCCTATTGCTCGAATGGCTGCAAAGATTGCTGTTGGATATACTCTCGATGAATTGCCGAATCCAATCACTGGTGAAGGTACAACAGCAGCATTTGA
>QQSG01000060.1:13910-16888 GCA_003602665.1 Candidatus Poseidoniales archaeon | reverse complement strand
CGCAGCAATAGACGAACTCAACTTCTCGATGTGTATGATAACATTCCTCACGAGATGAAATTACGAAGTGGACTAAACCAAATGCGTCTCAACCTCAAACCGGGTGAAAGTGCTCGAATTCGTTACGTCCTACGATGCCCACTTCGGGGACACTACTCCATTGGACCTGTATCGCTACGCTCTCGAAACACCTTCAATCTGGGCGTAGAAGATATGTATGTCGACCATCATTCAGACATTGTTATCTTCCCTCAAATTAAGGAAGTTGAGGAAGCATTCCTCCGTTCTCGTACCCCAAAGATGTACACGGGAGCAACGACTCTGAGAACGCCTGGTCAAGGTTCCGAATTTTATTCCTTGAGAGAATACGTTCCAGGAGATCCATTCAAGAACATCAATTGGAAAGCATTCGCTCGAACAGGTGACTTGATGGTCAACGAAAAGTGTCGAGATGCAGTTACTGACCTCTACATTCTTCTCGACTCAAGAGATGTTTCTCGAATTGGAACCGTTCTGAAGAACCCACTTGAAATGGGGACAGTAAGCGCAGCTAGTCTTGCAGCATTCTTCCTAAAGCGACGTGATAGTGTTGCATTAAGCATCTACGGTGATGGTTTGTCCTATCTTCCTCCCGATACAGGGGACAAGCAGTATTTCAAAATCCTCAGTTCTCTTGCTGGCGTAAAACCAGAAGGGAGCATGCCATTACAAGCAGTTACGAATTCACTAAGTGGTAGATTCAGCCGAGGCAGTCCTGTCTTTATTATCTCGTCATGCGAAGGTGATGGTACAGTTCCTGCTGCAGTTCGAGACCTTGTTGGACGTGGTCACGAAGTCACCGTATTATCCCCATCGAGTATCGATTTCGAGCGCCTCGTATCACGTATTCCACGAATGTCCTATGAGGTTCTCAAACTTGAGCGCCAAAACCGTTTGACTACCCTTGCGGGTTCAGGTGCACAGGTTATTGATTGGATGCCCGACATGGACTTATCTCAGGCAATTATGCAAGTGAGGGGATTCTAGATGGCAGGCGAAGTCGATCCTCAGAGTGATGTTTCCCTTCTTGGTGGACGGCCACGCACCCTTCACCTGAAGATGCTGAGGAAGCAATGGCAAATTATCACGTTACAAGTTGTAGCAACAATTGCTCTTGTCTGGATGTATCTCGAGGTTGTTTCCACCTATGTCGTCAACAGTATCGACCACACAATGGTCTTTGAAACGCTTGAATCACTAGTTGGTGAAGTTCCAATTGGGGATTGGATCACTGGTGAAGGCAGACAAGGGCTTGCTCGTTTCTACGTTCCGATTATTTTGGGTCTTCTTCTTGGTGGTTCAATGGCATTAATGGCATTCCAATCACCAAAACTTCAACAGAGAATCAAACTTGGTTTCATTATTTTACTCATGGTCTCTTTGGTTGGACGTCTCCTCTTAACTTGGATCCCATCTATGATTTTCTCACTTGATTTCAGGGCTCCTGATGAGAGTGAACTTAAGACGCTCGAATGGCCTCTGTTGATGATCCTCTCTCTTGTCATTCTCTTTGTCTATCTCTTGCCCGTTATTATGGGTACACGTGGTATTTGGGGGCTATCAAGACGTTCAATAGGATGGGCGATTGGATTTACACTTCTTTTCCTCGGTATCCATGCAATCCTTACCTTCCCACTCATTAAGACTCAATTAGGGGATTGGGGTGCGAATCTGAAAACGCTTGAAACGCAAATTAGTGATCCGAGTATAGGCATATTCGGATTTGATTTGGTAACGCCCGAACAACTCTCATTGATCCTCATTGCTGTTTTGATTATGGTGTTCCAAGAATCAGGATTCGGCGTCATTCGATATCTCGAATACGCATACAGGTTGCCTGAATCTTGTAAGAGAGACCCAGAATATGTTAAACAAATGGACAACGTTCTCAACGGACATTTGCGTCATACAGCAGGGTTCTTGACAATCACTGGTCTTGTGACGATGATTGCACTTGGTTTCCACAGTGTTCTCCTTGAGATTGTGAGTTCATCAACTGGTAGCCAATGGGCAGCTCAAGTTTCAGAATCTATCGAACTGTCTCTGACCTATGGGTTGGTCATATCTGCTCTTCTCTTCCTAAGCCTAATTGCGTTATTGCGCTTCTTCATCCCTTGGGAGCGAGTCTGGGGCTTGATTGAATCACTAGGGAACAAAACTGAAGCACCAGTCAAAGAAAAGGAATTCTAATCAAGCATTTGCCCGAAGCATTTGGATGATTCTTCCACTTACTTCAGTCATAATAAGTAAGAAAATAGCTAATGCAACTGATGCAACCCATTGAAGCCAGGTTGATTGTATTGTATCCCACAAGTATTGGTTAAGGAAAACAAACCCAACGATTGCTGAAATGAAGATGACTCGGTCAAGCCACATAGGATAAGTCGATCCCACTGTTTCATTTCTGCCAAGAAGGGTGTCGGTCATTTCATCACCTCAAAAATCCAATTCAGATAGTTGATTTTCGAGCGCAGCAAGGTGTGGATCCACCTTTACCTCAGGCGACTTCGTGCCACGTATATTTCGCTCCGCATCAAGGCGTGCTAGTTCTGCTTCGAGGTCAACTCTATCTTCTTCCATTGGACGTGGTACTTCAGAAACGTGTTCTTCCTCAATGAGAGGGATTTCTTCATCAACAGGAGCAGACATTTCTTCCCAACCGCCCTCAGTGATTACTTCTGGAGTAGGCTCAGCATCAAGGGATACACTTTCATCGATGACTAAAGTAGGCTGAATCTGTTGAATCATATCGTCCATAACAGGTGTTCTCTGACCCACTGGGATTGCTGTTCTTTCAAACGGAAGGTATCCGTCTCGTTGGAAATCCCACATAGAACCTCTTGGAACACCTTGTGTCAATCCTGATGCATCTATCTGTGTAAGAAGTTCTTCAAGAACCCCTGCAGTCTGTTCAAGAGCAATTGCTTCACCAGCATCTC